>PKXR01000234.1 GCA_003133485.1 Candidatus Dormiibacterota bacterium | reverse complement strand
GCTGGCGGCGGCGGGGGTCACGTCAGCTGTCTACACCCCCAATCTGACCGTCGTAGCCTCGGCCGGCCCGGGCACCCCATCCGGGGTGCAGACCGGGGTCAGCGTCCCCAGTCGGCCACAAAGCGAGCTGCGAGCGGCCGCCCAAAACGACACCGTGATCGGTCCCACCCTCATCGGGACTGGCCAAAGCAGCCGCCTGGTGCTGCTCCTTCCGCTCACCAGTCGGCTGGGTAATCCCGCAGGGGCGATCGAGCTTGCCGAGCCCGCGGGGCCGATCCAGGGAGAGGTCAGTTCCGCCGAGAGAGTGCTGGCAGTTGGCAGCGCCGCCGTGCTGCTAGTCGCCATGCTGATTGGACTCTTACTGACCACGCGGGGCCTGGGACCGCTCCGTCGGCTGACCGCGGCTGCCCAGGCGCTGGGTCGAGGAGATCTTTCCCGGCGCAGCGGCCTGCGACCGCGACGCGACGAGGTAGGGGAGCTGGCCCGGGTCTTCGACGATATGGCGGACAACGTAGAGCGGACGGTGACGGAGCGAGAGGACGCTGAGCGCCGNNACGCCTCCCACGAACTGCGCACTCCGCTCACCGCCATCAAGGGCTATCTCGACGTCCTCCAGCGGGGAGCTGGGGCAAGCCCCGAGGTTGTGCGGGCGGCGCTGCCGGTGATGTCCCAGGAGGCGGAGCGGATGCGATCACTGGTGGTGGACTTGCTCACTTTGGCTCGGGCCGACTCCCACCGCACCATCGAGCTTCGGCCGGTGGAGCTGACTTCGTTCCTGAAGCAATTCCTCGCAGCCCGCAGCCCACAGATCGCGGTCAAGCTGGAGCTGGAGTCGGGCCTGGTGGCGCTGGCCGATCCCGAGGCGCTCGCCACGATTGCCGGCAACCTTCAGGACAATGCCGAGCGGCACGGGCAGGGGCGGGAGATAGTTTGGAGGACCGTTCAGAAAAACGGTCTGGTCGGGCTCCAGTGCGCCGACCAGGGTCCCGGGATCGATCCCCAGGATCTGACCCATGTCTTCGAACGTTTCTTTCGTGCCAGCGGATCCCGGTCCCGCCGGGATGGCGGCAGCGGTCTTGGCTTGGCGATCGTGCAGTCGCTAGCCGAGGCCCAGGATGGACAGGTGTTGGTGGAGTCCGAGCCGGGCCATGGAGCTCGCTTCACCGTGCTGCTGCGCCCGACCGGAGCCGCAAGATGGGTCCCGGGCCCGCCCGCCGCCTGAACCACTAGGCCCGGCTTCAGATCTGGGCCAAAGCTGCCAGCTTGAGCACCGTGTTCCAGTTGCGGGCGGTACCCCGGCATCCCACCCTGCGCTCGATCAATGACATGGTCAACGGTGAGCGCCCGATCCCTTCGGGATAGGTCGCGAAGAGATGGCGACCCCAGGCGCTGACTCGCTCCGGTTCCGGGGCGGAATCCAGTGCCCGCACGGACTCCGCCCGGGGCGCGGACTTGAGGAAGACCACGAGTAGGTGGCTAGGGTCCGCCTCGGCCTCCTTTGGAAAGGGGTTCCGGTCGATCACCGACGACCACTCTTTGGCTCCCCGGACCAGGAAGTCAGTCCGCAGACCAAGCCGTCGCTCGGTCTCGACTTCGAGCAGTTCCTCTAACTGAGAATCGAGAGCTGAAGGACTCTGGAACATCAAGTTGCCCGTCTGTAGCAGGGTGCGGGGGTTCTTCATGCCCAGGTCATCGAGCACCTGGCGCAGGTCAGCCATCGCTACCTTCGTGCGGCCGCCGACATTCACTGCTCGCAACAGTGCGATCTGAGTGGTCATCTTCGCTTCATTAAGTCACAGCGCCCCCGAACAGTGCCGCACTGATTAGCCTTGATAGATTGCCGTCGGCAAATGGTCCCCTGGTCGACGTTTTCACTGCCCATTGCACTGTGCGCCGACTACATTCGCGCGGACCATGCACCGTCCTTCACATGGGTTCGCGCCGACCGGAGGCGCCGCCGATATTTCAGAATTTTGCGCCATGCCGTCGACATCATGCCGCTCGCAACCCGGTGCACAGCGGGCCATCGACTGCCGGGTCCGCCGGAGTTCCTCTGCACTAAAGTGCACAAACCACTCGATTAGCAGGGGGAAAGTGTGCGGGAGTAGGCTCGGTCACACCGGGCCTGCGGCGAACGCGGTTATCCGGGACTCAGGCCCGGGCTTCGCCTCTCACCACAAGCAGTCGGACCACACCCGGCTCCGCCGAGGGGCCAAGCTCCATGACCGTCTCTCCGTCCTCGGTGCAACCGCGGGTAACGGAATCGGCGGGCTCACCCTCGTCCAGCAACACTTCCAGCGACTCCCCGGGAGCGAGCCGGTTGAGCGCGATCCTAGTGCGGACGAACGTCAGCGGACAGGCGACCCCTCGGAGGTCCAGCCTGACTGGCTCTGCTCCTGGCTGCTTGGCGCTCACAGCCGATCGAAGCTCCCAGTTCGGCGACCCTGGCGTTCGAAGTAAGCGAAGAGCAGAAAGGCGATGGTCGCCCAGACCAATCCCACCAGAAGCTCCGCCCCAATGTCAGGCCAGGCGGCCCCCAGATGGTGGCCTGTGGCGAGGAGCCGGCCGGCCGCGATCCCGTGGGTCAGAGGAAGCAGATGGGCCACCACCTGAAGCGCACCCGGTAGCTGGTGCAGGGGCACCTCGACCCCGCAGAGCAGCAGCATGGCGAAATAGGCAATGTTGGCGATGAGCCAGACGTCCCTCGCCCGCAGCCCGATCGACCCCAGCGCCATCCCGAAGCCGGTGCAGGAGGCAGTGCTTATTAGCACCGTCAGAGCGAGCTCGGGCAACGCCTTGGGAGCGGGGCGGAAGTTCAGGATGAGCGCCGAGACAAGGAATCCGAACGCGGTCGTCTGCAGCCCGGTGACCAGGACTGGGAGCCCCCGGCCGAGAAAGAGTGCGATCCGGTTGGCGGGGGTGGCCAGGATCGGGCTCAAGGTCTGAAATTGGCGCTCGTTGGCGAGCGCCATGGTCATTCCGTAGATCCCGGACATGCTGCAGATCTGGATCGAGTTCCCGACCACAAAGAAGGTCGTCGAGCCGACCCCGGTGGCTCGCCCCAGATAGACGAAGAAGAGGATCTGGAACAGAGGAGCCGCCAGCATGGTCGGGATGTACTGCCACGGAGTGATCCAGTAGAACAGGGCCCGATATGAGATCAGGCCCCCGATGAAGAAGACGCGCCAGAAGTTGCCGGTGTTGCCGGTGCGCTGCAGCGAGGCCGCACTCACTGGAACGTCAGGGTGGCGTTGGCGCGAGCGAGCCGCTCGACGTTGGTCGCCAGCACCGCGCCCAGCCCCAGATACACCAGCGACGCCACCGCGCACCACAGCAATGGAACCCAGGGGTTGCCCCCCAGGGCCGCGGACCGCATGGCCTCGATCCCCCAGGTGGGGGCCAGGATATAGGCGAGGTAATGAGTCCAGCCCGGCAGCAATGAGAGGGGGACCACCAAGCCGCAGATCAGCCAGACCGGATACTCCAAGGCGTTGGACAAGGCGTTGGCATTGCGGTACAGGACAAAGGTCGTGCCCATCACCAGACCCAACAGGCCTAGCGCCACCACCATCACCAACGCCGCGATCACGAAGGCAACGGGATCGACCAGGTGGATGTGGGCACCGAAGATCAGCCAGCCCCAGAGCAGGGTTGCCCCCATCGAGTAGAGCCCCACAGTGGCAGTACCGAGGGTGATGCCCAGCAGCACGAGCACCAACGGGGCCGGGGCCATCACCAGAGGCTCGAGCATGCCCTGGTGACGTTGCCAGGAAAGGGCTCCACCGCAACCGAAGACCACCGTCGACCAGATGCCCATGATCCCCGCGCCCAGCGCATAGTAGAGCAACGGTAGCGTGCGGTTACCGGCCTGCTGATCGGCCATGGCGATGCTGGCGAAGATGAGCGGCTGGACCAGAGAGACCATGACGACGAACCCGGACTGGGCCTGCATCTTGAGCTGGTACCACCAGCCCGAGCAGACCTGCCTGGGCCAGCTGAGTGCTGCGGGACCGGAGCGGTACAGGTGACGGTTCATCTGCATTGCGCTCATGGGGCGGTCACCAGCGCGATGTAGGCGTCCTCCAGGGTAGGCTCCCGAGCAGCGATCCGCTCCACCCGCACCCCCTCCAGTAGCTGGAGGAGGCGACCGGTCAGCTGGCTGCCCTCGCGAGCCTGGACCGTGAGGAGCTGGGCCTGCTCCCGGATCTCGGTAGTGACGGCCTCGACCTCCTGCAGGTCCCGGATCCGCTGCACGGTCTCCTCGGGAACTCCGTACGCCTCGATCTCGACGACAGTGCGGGCAGTGACCCCCGCCTTGAGCTGCGCGGGAGTGCCTTCGGCGACGATCTGCCCGTGGGAGATCACGGCGATCCGGTCGCAAAGGCTGTCGGCCTCGAACATGTAGTGGGTGGTGAGCAGGATCGTCTTGCCCGCGCGGGCCAACTCCTGCACCAGCTGCCGCACCTCGCGGGCCCCCACTGGGTCCACCCCGATCGTGGGCTCGTCGAAGAAGAGCACGGGGGGATCGTGGAGCAGTCCCCGGGCCAGGTGCAGCCGCTGTCGCATCCCTCGCGAGAACCCCTCCACCCGCTCCTTTTCCCTCCCCTGCAGTCCCACCAGCTCTAGCACCTCATGAATCCGCCGACGTTGCAGGCGGGGCTCGAGGGCGTAGAGGTCGGCGAAATAGCGCAGATTGTCAAGAGCGTTTAGCCGGTCGTACAGCCCCCGGTCACCCCCGAAGACGTAGCCGATCTGGCGTCGCACCTCTCGGGGATGGGCGACCACGTCCAGCCCCAGCACGTTCACTTTCCCGGACGTCGGCAAGAGGAGGGTGCAGAGGACCCGGATGGTGGTGGTTTTGCCGGCCCCGTTCGGGCCCAGGAACCCGAAGATCTCGCCCGCGTGGACCTCCAGATTGAGGTGCTCCACCGCGACCTTCGACCCGAAACGCTTGCCCAGGTCGTGGGCGGCCAGCACCGTCGGTGCACCGCTTCCTGTCGAGGGAGGGTTCATCGCGGTTGCCACATTGGCTTCGGTCTCTGGAGGCGGCCTCTCACTCGCGGTCGAATCGAGACCTGGAGTCAAGGGGTCCCCGGTGCCCACCTCCCCATGATCGGGCTTTAGCGTCGTTTTCGGGCCCCTACGCCCGACTTGGCCCGGCTAGCCCGACTACCATTCGACCACCCCCGTGTTGACAGGCGGCGGCGCACCCCAGTAGCGTCGCTCGCCGTGCTGAATGTCGCGACCTCCGCGCGCCCGCGGCCGGTTCTCGCCGACCTAATTCCCGGAGAGCGGGTGCGGGACGCCCTGGTTGTGGTGGGGTACGCCGGACTGGTCGGACTCTCGGCGCAACTCTCGATCCGCCTCCCGTTCACCCCGGTGCCGATCACCGGTCAGACCTTCGCCGTGCTGCTGGGCGGTCTGGCGGTCGGAACGCGCCGCGGCGCCTCAGGGATGATTCTCTACTTGGTCCTGGGCCTCGTGGGAGTGCCCTGGTTCGCGGGCGGCGATCACGGGGTGTCGATGCTCTCGGCCCCCAGTTTCGGTTACGTGATCGGATTTGTCTTCGCCGCCTGCGTCCTGGGCTGGCTGGCCCGTCACGGGTTAGATCGCCACCCACTGACGGTGATCGTGGCGCTCGTCGCGGGGAACGCCGTTATCTATCTCTTCGGCGCCACCTGGCTGGCCTGGCGGCTCCATGTGGGCGCCTCCCAGGCACTGTCGCTCGGGGTTACCCCCTTTCTCTGGGGCGATGCCCTGAAGGCGCTGCTGGCGGCAGCCCTGCTCCCGGCGGCCTGGAAGTTGACGGGGCGCTCGAACACGGGAGCGCGACCCCGAACCTAGTAGAGGCCGAGTTCCAGCTTGGCCTCGTCGGAGGCCATGGTGTGGGGATCCCAGGGCGGGTCCCAGATCAGGTCGACCTTCACGTTGCGGATCCCGGGCAGGAATTGGGTGGCAGCGTGTACCTGCGACTCCAGCATCGGGCCCATCGGGCAGTAAGGAGTGGTCAGGGTCATCGAGACCACCGCGTCGCCGTCGTTGTCGACGGTCACCCCGTACACCAGACCCAAGCTGACGATGTCCAGCCCCAGCTCGGGGTCGATCACCTCGCGTAACGCCTCATGGACGTCGTCGCCGGTCGCCATCGGGCCCACGGCGGGCTGCAGCTCCGTGGTCGCAGGGGCCACTTCGTCGGACTCAGTCATCGGTTCGGCCATGAGTTCCCTCCAGCTGGGTCAAGCCCGCCTCCAGCGCAGTCCAGGGCAACATCGCGCACTTGATCCGCGCAGCGTAACGGCGCACCCCGGCCAGCGCTTCGAGGTCACCGATCTGCCCCACAGTGGTCGGATCCTGGCCGTCCAGCAACATGGCGCGGAAGCGCCTGATCAAATCCTTCGTGTTGGCCAGCGACTTGCCCTGGATCTCCTCACTCATCATCGAGGCGGCCGCCATCGAGATCGAACAACCCTGGCCCTCGAACCCTACCGCCTCGACCTCCTCGCCCTTCACCCGCAGGGTGAGATCGACTTCGTCGCCACAGAGCGGGTTGTGCCCGTGGGTGGCCACGTCCGCCGGCTCCACCAGCCCGCGATGGCGGGGATGCCGGTAGTGATCCAGGATGATCTCCCGGAAGAGTTCGTCGTCGAGGCCGACAGGGTTGACTTGCGCCACTTCGCCATCGTACGCCGCTCTCAAAATACGAGCGGGGACCGGAGTC
The DNA here is from genome assembly GCA_003133485.1 of Candidatus Dormiibacterota bacterium. The sequence goes on along the minus strand of PKXR01000234.1, from coordinate 5,462 downwards.
GGCCTCCGGTCCCAGTCGTTGGGTTTACGAGGTGAGTACTGCTGACGCGGGACGGCCACGGTCCCGGGCCTCTGACCCGGATCAGCTATCCGTGGGTGACCAGCGCGTCGAGAGAGTTCAGGGCCCGGCCACAGTCCTCAATCGGTCCCCAAGATGGTGAGAGTCCGTTTAGTACTACCTTCGAGCATGGGCATTCCCTCCTTTTTCTCGGGGTACCGCCGCGACAGGGACTTCCTTGCGATCCCGTCGGGACGGCCGGACGGCGCTGTCATCCAGTAGTCTAGGCGGCCCGGTGGCGGGAGCGCGACAACACACTTCCCAGCCGGTGGATGAGGCCGATCCGTGCGGGGGAGGTGGCGCTCTCCCCCGTGATCATGGTCGCGGCCATCGTCGGGATGGCCCAGCTCGCAGGACGAATCTAAGCCTCCAGTCTGATCTCGAGTAGGCTGCGGATCCGAGCGCGCCAAGCATTGCGACCCAGGGATTTATCGCCTGGGGGCCAGAACCCCAATTCCCGGCCAGGCGGAGCTAGGTAAGCTGCGCAGCGTCGCAAGGATCACGGAGGGATTCTGATGAGGACTGTCGCCGTCGGCACCGCCAAGGGTCTGTTCATCCTGGAGCAGCTTAGGCCCGACCCCGCGACGGCCGACTGGGACCTGCGGGGGCCCTACCTTTCGGGTTGGGAGTCCACGACCATCCTCATGGAGCTGCGCGACGGCCGGCTCGAACTTCACGCTGGGCTGGGCAGCTATGTATACGGCCCCCACGTGAGGCGCAGCTTCGACCGGGGGGAATCCTAGGAGCCACTTGGCACTGGGCCTGGCTTCGCCAGCGGGGACGACCAACCGACCGTGGAGCGGATCTGGACCCTGCATCGACTGGCAGGATCTGAGGATCTGGTGGCTGGCGTCGCCCAGGCTGGGCTCTTCCGCTGGGACGACCGGGCCCTTAAATGGATTGAGTACACGTCAGTTACAGACCATCCGACTCGGGCCGGTTGGCTTCCGGGCTTCGGCGGCCTCTGCCTCCACACCGTGCTCACGGACAGTCGCCGCCCAGGCCGAGTCACAGTGGGGATCTCCTCGGTCGGGACCCTCCGCAGTGACGATGACGGAGCCACCTGGCAGATCAAGAACCAGGGCGTTTCTGCGGCCGTCGAGGCCGAGGAGCCCAAGTACTCGGAGCTCAACCGCTGCGTGCATCGGCTGGTGCTCGACCCCACCGATCCCGACCACCTCTACCAGCAGAACCACACCGGCGTCTACCGCTCCTTCGATGCCGGCGACAGCTGGGAGCGGATCGAGACCGGCCTGCCGTCGCGCTTCGGCTTCGGGATGGTGGCTCTCGACCGCTCTCCATCGACGCTGTTTGTGATGCCGCTGATCAGTGACGAGGTGCGGATCCCGGTGGGCGGTCAGCTTTGCGCGTATCGATCGGGGAACTACGGTGACAGTTGGGAAGCCTGCGGAACGGGACTGCCGGTGAGCAACTACTCAGCGGTACTCCGCGACGCCCTCACCACCGGCATCGGCGATTCGTCATCCGTCTACTTTGGGACGACCTCTACGCCACCTGGGACACGGGAGACAGTTGGCGTCGCTTGCCAGGGGTCTTCCCGCGCATCCTCAGCGTGCGCGCGCTCGCCGCTGAGTGATGCCCACCGTTACGGTGTGGATCCCCGGTTTATTGCGGGATTTCACCAAGGGAGAGGTGGAGTTTGCGGTCACCGCGGCGAGTGTCGGTGCCGCCCTCGACGCGGCTATCACGCGTCACCCATTGCTGCGCACTCACCTCGCGGATGAGCATGGACGTCCCAGGAAGAATGTAAATATCTTCCACAATGAGGAGATGGTGCGCGGCGAAGCGGAGCTAGCGACGCCCGTGGCCGAAGGCGACCGCGTCACCATCTTGCAGTCGGTGAGCGGCGATTGCTAAGACTCGCTCAGTTGCCGAAGATGCGGTTGACCTCTCCCAGCGCGGCCACCAGTGCATCGACGTCAGCGCGCGTGTTGTAGAGGTAGAAACTGGCGCGGGCGGTGGCCGCTACCTGGAGGCGGCGCATCAGCGGCTGGCAGCAGTGATGCCCTGCTCGAATGGCAACTCCGCAGCGATCCACGATGGTGCCCACGTCGTGGGGATGGACTCCATCGAGGTTGAAGGAGACGATCCCCAGCTGGTTTGGTCCCCTGGGGCCGTAGCGGGTTAGGCCGGGGACCTCCGAGAGCATTTCGTCGGCGTACTCGGTGAGCTCGGCTCCGTGGCGGAAGATGGCCGGCATGCCCAACTGCTCCAGGTATGCGACCGCCGCCTGCAACCCGGCGGCGCCCGCAATGTCGGGAGTGCCGGCCTCGAACTTGTGGGGGATCTCGTCCCAGGTGGTCTCCTCGAGAGTCACGACCGAGATCATTGACCCGCCGGTGAGGAAGGGCGGCATCTCCTCCAGCAGCTCCGGGCGACCGTAGATGAGGCCGATCCCGGTCGGCCCACACATCTTGTGTGCAGAGAAGGCGTAGAAGTCGGCGTCCAGAAGGCTGATGTCAACCGGCATGTGCGGCACCGCCTGGGCCCCATCCACCAGCACCGTGATCCCCTCCGAGTGGGCACGACGGATCAGCTCGCCGACCGGATTGATGGTCCCCAGCACGTTGCTCACGTGAGAGACCGCGAGCAGGCGGGTCGGAGCCCTCAGGAGCCGGTCGGTCGCTTCCGGGTCGAGCCGCCCATCCGGAGTCACCGGGATAAATTCCAGCTGGCAGCCGGTCTGGTCACGGACTCGCTGCCAGGGCACCAGATTGGAGTGGTGCTCCATTTCGGTGCAGACGATCCGGTCCGCCGGTCCGAACCGCTCCCGGGCAAAGGCCTGGGCCACCAGGTTGATGCCTTCAGTCGTGTTGCGCACGAACACCACGCCGCGAGGATCGGCCCCAACTAGCCGGGCCACCGCCAGCCGGGCCCCCTCGAAGATCTCGGTCGCCCGCTCGCCCAAGACGTGGACCCCGCGATGCACGTTGGCGTTGGCGTGACGGTAGTAATCGGAGACGGCATCGATCACCGCCTCTGGCTTCTGAGAGGTGGCCGCACTATCGAGGTAGACCAGCTCGCGCCCGTTGACCTTCTCCTGGAGGATGGGGAAGTCGGCGCGAATCCGGGCGGCCTCGAGCGGCGGCGCCGGCATCACAGCTCTTCCTCGCTGAGCGCCACCCACAGCTCGCCGCCCCGCAACTCCACCTGGTGAACCCTCACGGGCTCGACCGCCGGGAGCCCGATTGGCTCCCCGGTCTCAAGGTCGAATTGGCTGCCGTGCAGCGGGCACTCGATGGCGCAACTCTTGGGGTGAAGTTCCCCCTCGGAGAGGGAGGCCATCGCGTGGCTGCAGGTGTCGTCCAGACAGTAGAACTTGCCATTGACATGGAACACCGCGACGGGCAGGTCGCCGATCTCGACGCGGGCCGCGTGCCCGGGAGGGATGTCCTCCGCGTCGCAGATCTGGATCCATTCCACCATCAGGCAGATCGACTGGAGCTGGCCAGGGCTCCCGACGTGGCGAGCTCTTCCAACGCCTCCAGCACCAAGCCGCGACCGCACTCGCGCAGGGTGCCCTCTGGAAACGAGTCGACGACGTCGGCGAAGAACCCCTCGACGATCAGTCGCCGGGCCTGCTCCCGCTCGATGCCCCGGCTCTCGCAGTAGAAGAGCTGGGTGTCGTCGATCCGCCCGGCCGTGGAACCGTGGGTGCAGCGAACGTCGTTGGCTAGGATCTCCAGCGTGGGGTTGCTGTCGGACTTGGCCTGAGGGCTCAGCAGCAGGTTGCGGTTCTGTACGTAGGCGTTGGTCTTTTGAGCCCCTTCCTCGACCCGAATCAGACCTGCGTAGACTGACCGCGACCGGTCCGCGACCGCCACTCGGTAGAGGAGGTCGCTGACCGCGCCCCGGGCCACGTGGTCCTGCAGGGTCTGAACGTCATAGTGCTGCCGCTGCCGGCCGACGCAGAGGCCGACTAGTCGGGTATCGGAGCCCTCACCCAGCATCAGGACCTCGAAATAGGACTTCTGCCAGGCGGCGCCGAGCATGTTCCAGCGCACGTCGTAGCGGGCTTCCTGGCCGACCTGGGCCCGAACCGTGGACTGCAGAACCGACTGGTCGCCGCACCGCTGGAAGATCACGTGGGTGAGATGAGCGCCACGAGCCAGCTCCACCTCAACCAAAGGCGCCAGCAGAGAGGGATCGGCATCGGGCGACAGCCACTCCTCGACGAGGGTCAGGCTCGCGCCCTCCTCCAGTTTGATGAGGGTTCGAGGGAAGCTGGCGCTACCCCGGCTCACCCCATGCAGGAGCCGGACGTACCCCGCAGGCTGCTCGCCTCGGCCGACATGAACGCAGGCCCCGCCCCGCGTTCGAACAGTGTTGAGCGAGATCAACTTGCGCAGCCCCGGAGGGGCCACCGTGCCCGCGACCGACTGCCAGATCCCGCCATCGGCAGAGAGTCCTGCCGCGAGGCCCTGGGCAATCGGCGCCGTCGCGCCCGGATTCTCCTGGCTGGGAAGCTCCAGATTGCCCCGCTCGTCGGATATCACAAGCCCCGAGACGTCACCCGCTGAGAGTGGCCCTTCCAGAGCTTCCCGCAGATAGGGAGCCAGGTCGCCCTGTCCCAGTGCCTGCGGCTCCGCGAAGTTGGCCGGGTCGAGCTTGTCGATCTGGGGGGTGCGGCGCCAGTCTTCATCTCTCGTGGATGACGGCCACGGCGCCTCTCGGTAGGCGGACAGCGCCGTCTGGCGGAGGGCAGCCAGCCAGCCGGGATCCCCGCCGGCCAGGGCGACTGTGGTTGCCTCCTCCCGAGTCAGGCGGGAAGATGCGGCGCTCTCGGTCAAGACCGGCTCAGCTACTCCGAGGGCGACTGGCCCTCCTCGGGGACCAGCTCACCCGACGCTGCCCTCCATCTGGAGGGAGATCAGGCGGTTGAGCTCTAGGGCGTACTCCATCGGCAGCTCCTTGACGAAGGGCTCGATGAAGCCGTTGACGATCATCGCGGTGGCCTCCTGCTCCGAGATCCCTCTCGACTGCAGGTAGAACAGCTGCTCGTCGCCTACCTTGCTCACCGTCGCCTCGTGGCCGATCTGGACGTCCTCAGCCTCCACATCCATGTAGGGATAGGTGTCGCTGCGGGCCTGCTCATCGAGAAGGAGCGCGTCGCAGCGAACGCTGGAGCGCACGTTGTGAGCCTTGGGATAGACCTTCAGGTGGCCTCGGTACGAAGTCCGCCCAGTGCCCTTGCTGACCGACTTGCTGACGATGGTGCTGGTGGTGTTGGGGGCCACATGGATGACCTTGGCCCCAGCGTCCTGATGCTGACCGTCCCCAGCGAAGGCCACCGAGAGCACCTCGCCGTGGGCCCCTTCGCCCATGAGGTAGATCGAGGGGTACTTCATAGTCACCTTGCTGCCGAGGTTGCCGTCGATCCACTC
>PKXR01000069.1:12135-18996 GCA_003133485.1 Candidatus Dormiibacterota bacterium | reverse complement strand
GCCTTGCCCTGGCGTTTGATGTAGGCGTGCTGCTTTTCGACCCGCATATCGCGAAACAGGGCGATGTCGGCGTGCTCGTCGCGGCCCAGCAGGCTGGCTGGCTTGTCCAGCGGATATTCACGGCCTTCCTGCCAGCCGCGCATCACCTTGACGTTGGCGGGCTGGAACACCGCCTGCACCAGCGCGGACAGCGAACCGATGCAGGCGCCGAGGATGACCAGGCCCATGGCGTTCCAGAAATAGGTGCTGGAGCCTGCCTGCATGGCATGCGAGTAAAACAGCTGGAACAGCACCCCGCCGATGAAGCCGCGTAGAAGAGGAGGGGGTGAAAGAGGCGGTCGTTGCGCCAATCAACCAGGATCACGTCCACAATGGTCCGCTTCAGGCTGCGGGCCAGGGTGAGACCGGCGAATCCGGCTCCCACCACCACGACTCGCGGCCGGTTGGGTCCGGTGGTTGCCCGGCTGGGAGGTCGGGCTCCACTTGCACCGTCTCCTTGGATTCCCCGGGCAGCTTCTGTTTCGAGAGTTATGCCGACCCCCAATATCAGCCGGTCTGGCACTGGCATCGGACTCTCGCTGGAGGCCTGTCCGCAGGCGTTGGCAGATATGAGTCGCCCCCGGTCCTCTGACCGGGGGCGACTGGCGGGACTGCCTACTCGGACGGCGGCGGTCAGCCCGCTGGGCCCGTCCCCAGGGTCACGGTTGCGGTGTGACTGTTGTCGCTGGAGTCCACCCAGGTCAAGGAGATGCTCTGGCCGGGCTTGGCGCTAGAGATCACCGTTCCCAGCGAGTCCTCGGTAGTGATGGTCGAGCCGTTGGCCGAGGTGATGACGTCGCCGGCCACCAGCCCCGCCGACTGGGCAGCTGTCTGAGGCACGACGCTGGTGATCAGGGCCCCTGAGCTCACCGGAGGCGTGTACCCACCGAAGCCTCCAAAGCCGCCCGAGCCGCTGCCCGCGCTGCTGGCGTTCTCGACGTCAACTCCGAGGAAGGCCGGGAGGCCGAGGTGGACAGTTGAGCTGCCCTGACCTTGCTGGATCTCGGTGGCGATCGACAGAGCTGTGTTTATCGGAATCGCGAATCCCACCGTCGAGCACGAGCTCGACGACGAGTCGGTGGCCGCTGCGGTGTTCATCCCGATCACCTGGCCGGCCGAGTTCGCCAACGGTCCCCCAGAATTGCCGGAGCAGAGCGAGGCGTCACTCTGCAGGAGACCGGTAAGATTTTCGCTGCTGCTGCCACCTTCGTCGCTGGCAGTGATCGAGCGGCTGAGTGCGGTGATGGCGCCGCTGGTGACGGTTGGCTTACCGGGCAGGTCGAGCGCGTTGCCGATGGCAACCACCGGCAGGCCCACCGCGACGCTGGAAGAGTTGCCAACCGGGACCGTCTGCAGCCCGGACGCGTTCTGCAGCTGCAGCAGGGCGATATCCTGAGTGACGTCGTAGCCGACCACCTTGGCGGCGTACTTGGTCCCGACCCCGTCCACCTGGGCCGTGATGCTGGTGGCGCCATTGATCACATGGTTGTTGGTCAGCACCTCGCCGCTGGAGGTCAGGATCATGCCGGTGCCAGCGGAAGTGGCGTTTTCATCGCCATCGACCGCTGTGATGTCGACGACTCCTGGCTCGACCTTGGCGGTCACGGCGGACACATTCAAGGTTCCGGTCTTGGCCGTCACCCCTGACGATGCCGCGGGCTTGGGGATGGGTTGGGTGGCTAGCGTCGGGGTGCTTCCGGAGTTGCCCATCCGGTAACCGACGAAGCCCACCGCGGCCAGGACGGCCACGGCGGCCACCAGCGCACCCGCGCGCTTGCCCCAACTGGGGCCTTTGGAGCTTGAGGCTCCGAGGGCGTCGACAACCTCGGGCGGGCCTGAACCGCCGGGAGGTGGGGAGAAGGGTCCCGCGAACTCCGCCTGAGGGGCTTGGTTGGCCCTCGCCCCTTCCGAGCTGGGGTCGGTAGGAGGAGACAACTGAGAAGAGCTGGGTGCGGCCTCGGGAGGCTGCGAATCCGGGCTCTCGATCGGGGCGTCGGGGTTGCTGTCCACTGCTCTGGCACCTGTGTTGCACGCGTTCCGCCGCCGGTCGAGCTGGGAACGTCGCTGGGTTGCTCCGTACTTAGACCTTGACTCTGCTCTCTTCCGCTTGGTTTAGTGTGAGAAAAACCTGTGAAAACGACGAGAACTTAATCGGGCGCCAGGCTTCGCCGAGGGGCGCTAGATTGGTGTTCAGCCGGGCTCGTGGGTCCGTCGGGAGAAGCAGGGAGGGGCGAGCATGCCCGAGATCACGGTGTACGGGGCGCCCTGGTGCCCGGACTGCAAGCGCAGCAANNCAGGGCTTCGGTACGTAGAACAAGTGCAGAACGGTGGCCGCACCATCCCAACGATCGTGTTCGGGAAGGGCGACTTCCTGCTGGAGCCCACCGACGAGGAGCTCGCCCAGAAGCTTGGTCTCTCATTGAAGGCCGACCGGGGCTTCTATGACGTCGCGATCGTCGGTGGTGGACCGGCTGGGCTGGCCGCCGCCATCTATGCGGCACGCGAGGGGATGGACGCGATCGTGATCGACAAGAGCGCTCTCGGCGGACAGTCCGGGGTCACTGAACGAATCGACAACTACCCGGGTTTCCCCGAGGGCATCGGCGGATCCGAGCTGGCCGAGCGGTTCATCGCCCAGGCCCGGCGCTACTTGGTCGAGCTCCTCCCGGCGGTATCCGTTGCGGAGATCGGATCGGATGGGGAGGACGTGGTCGTTCGCTTAGGGACTGGGCAGGAGGTCGCGGCCCACGCCATGATCCTGGCTACCGGATCCTCATACCGCCGGCTTGGAGTCCCGGGAGAAGACGATCTACTCGGGGCGGGAGTGCATTTCTGCGCCACGTGCGACGGTCCGTTCTACAAGGGGTCGGAGGAGCTGATGGTGATCGGCGGCGGTAACTCGGCCTTGGAAGAGGGGTTGTTCCTGACCCAGTTCGCAAAGCGGATCCGCGTGCTGCAGCGTGGTCCCGAGCTGTCGGCCTCCCGGCTGCTCCAGGACAAGGTGCTCAACCACCCTCAGTTCTCCGTCCACACCAACATCGAGGTGAAGGAGTTGCAGGGGAAGAGCCGGCTGGAGGGAGTCGTGGCGAGGGACACCGCTACCGGCGAGGAGTTCAGGTGGAATCCTGCGGCGGCGTTCGTTTTCATCGGGCTCGACCCCAACACCGAGTTCGTCAAAGACAAGGTGGCTCTGGATGATCGCGGCTTCATTCAGGCCGACGCCATGTTCCAGACGTCGGTCAGCGGGGTGTTCGTGGCAGGTGATGTCAGGGAGGGGTCCACCAAGCAGTTGGGCTCGGCGGTGGGGGATGGAATCGCAGCGCTCCTAGCGGTGCGGAGGTATCTCCAAGAACATCATCACCTAGCCGAGATCATCTGAGGCGACCACCCGGCCGAGGAGATGATCTCTCCCTCCGAGTTCTCGGGCTCGATCGATCAGCTGAGCGACTTCCATGGGGCGCTTACCGATCTCAGAACCCTGTCCATGGCCGACCGCCGAAGGCGCCGCCTACAGTCCCTGGTGCTTGCGCTCGTGTTCGCGGTGGAAGCGGAGTAGTGCCAACACGACCCAGACGATCAGGGCCAGAAGAATTAGGTGGAGCACCAGTCCGACCACGAATGGCAGCACGAAAAAGACCACGAAGAGGACCACAAGGACCGCGAAGACCACCATCAGGGGGTGGCGTAGCAAGTGCATGACGGCTCCTACCTTACGCGCCTTGGCCGAGGATTGCCACTCGGCCATCGTGCTCCATCGCTCCTAGGCTCCACGGTCGGCCCACTTCCCCAACCGCGCCAGCTTCCGCCAACGGATGAGGTCCGCTGACGGGTTTCAGCCCAAGGCGTGATCGGGAAGGTCGACGGCTTCAACGGCCTCTGACGGCCCTCCCGGGAGCTGTCCGAAGCGCTTTCGACGGCGGCGGATGGCCATGACGCCCAGACCAGCCGCCATCACGCAGCTGACTCCCCCGGTCGCCAGCCCGACCCGGGGGCCCGCGGAGCTGGTGATCCAGCCGATCAGGGGCCCCCCGATCGGGGTGGTGCCCATGAACGCGATGGCCCAGAGAGCCATCACTCGGCCCCGCATCTGGGGATCGGCGGCGAGCTGGAGGGTGGTATTGCCCCGGGCAATGAACGAGATGCTGGCCCAACCAACCATCGCAAGCGCGATGTACTCCAGAGTCAAAGTGGGCGCCGCGGCAGCCAGCAGCAAGACCACGGCGAAAACCCCGGCCGCGATCGAGACGGTCCGCAAGCCAGTGCGGCCGCGGGCCGCGGTGACCAGTCCGCCTCCGATCGCCCCGATTCCCATGGCGGCTGTCATGAATCCGTAAGCCCTGGCTCCGCCCTGAAACGTATGGCTGGCGAGCACCGGCAGCACAACCTGGAATTCGTACGCCAAGGTCCCGACCACCGCCATCATCAGCAGGGGTATCGCCAGATCGGGGATTCCCGCCACGTAGCGCAGGCCCGCCCGCAGCTGGCCTCTGGCTCGGGCGGTGGGCAAGCTGGGATGGAGCCGGGAGCGGTCCATGGTGACCAAGGAGGCGACCACGGCCACGAAGCTGCCCGCGTTGATGAGAAAGCACCAACCGATTCCGACCGACGCGATGAGCAGCCCTGCGGCGGCCGGGCCGATTGCCCGAGCCACATTCACCAGCACCGAGTTGAGGCTGACCGCGTTGCGCAGATCCTTGGCGCCGACCAGCTCCATCATGAAGGCCTGGCGACTGGGGTTCTCGAACGTGTTGTTCAGGCCCAGCAGCGCCGCCAGGATGAATATCTCCCAGATTTGAATCAATCCGGTGAGGGTGAGGATGCCCAGCACCAGCGCCTGGATGCCCATCATGGATTGCAGGAAAACCATCAGCCGCCGCTTCTCCACCCGGTCTGCGATCACCCCGCCGTAGGCGCCGAGCACCAGCACTGGCAGGGTCTGGGTGGCCACCACCAACCCCAGCACGACGGCTGAGTGGGCGAGGGTCAGAACCAACCACGACTGAGCCGTGGTCTGCATCCAAGTACCGATCATCGAAACCGACTGGCCCGAGGCGTAGCGCCGGTAATTGGGGATAGAGAAGGCCGCGAAGGTGACTCGCGTCGCCCGTAGGACGGTACTCAACAGCTCACGGTTCGGGGACGACCATGGAGTCGGCCAGAGCCTCCAGCGCGGGGATCGCCTCGATCAAGAGCTGGCGCTGGGACGCCGGTAGGTTCTGGAGACGTTGGCCCAACACGTCGTTCCGTTCCGCCTGGATTAGCCGGTGCAACTGGCGACCCTTGTCCGTGGGCAGTAGAAGGGCGGCGCGGCCATCGAGCGGGTCGGCGCGCCGCGCGACCAGACCGGCTCCGCTCAGCTTGGCCACGATCCGGGACAGCATCGTCGGGTGGATCCCTTCCAGGTGCGAGAGCAGGGCGAGACCCAAGGGGCCATGCCGCACCACCGTGGCCAGCACTGAGANNGGGGGTAAGACCGGCGCCAGCCTGGGTCTGACGGAGTCGGCGGGAGAGCCGGCCGATCACCATCCTGAGCAAGGCGGCGGGTTCGACTTGAGAAGGGTTGGGTTCAGTTGGCATGAGCGGTCCGATAGTTGCCTGCTGGCAAGCATTGTACTGAGCTCCGCTGGAGGACGTAGGCGCTACCTCCCCGAGCGCCGGGGCCGTGACTCGGGAGCGCCAGCCCTAGGCGCCGAGCCGAGAGGACCCGAGCCGCTCACCAAGCCCCATCTTACTGGCACCTTTTTCGCGGTCGTGTGCCATTCTGGTCCGTGGCACGTTGTCGATTAAACCAACCATGAATTCCCAGCCCAGCCGTAGCGACGGAATGGAGGCGCGGTCCGCGCGGGTCGTCGCCCCGGTCCTCCGCGTTCCCAGAGGCGGAAACCATGCGCCCTTTGAGCTCCCGGCCGAACAGGCCATGGCGCTGGCCCAAATTCCCCCCGAGGGCATCTCCGAGTCGCAGATGACTCATCGTCTCGGAATGACCGCAGCCGAGGCGGCCAGGGTCAGAGGCAGCCTGCTCCGGAGAGGGCTGGTGCAGCGGACGCTACCAGGACGGGCCAGAGCTGCCTCCAGGTTGGTTCTGACGGAGCGTGGACGGCAGGGAATTATCTGGCTAGATCAGCTCCAGTCCTCTCTGCCGTCCACCCTCTTCGACCTAGCCGAGCCGCTGCCCGCTGGTCCGCTTAAGTTGGTCGATGGCCTGGCTCACGGGGATCCATCGGCCGGTCCCCCACCAAGACTTCTGGCGAGGATGCATCGACCACGCCAGGCCACACATAAGCGTGAGACATCGGGCGGCTCCGACAAGGAGCCGGAGCAGATCTTCCAGCGTGGCTTTCTTAACGTCACGCTGGGGACCGGATTCTTTGGCACCGCCGTGCTGGTCGGAGTCATGATGCAGACGGAGCGGGCCGCGTTGGTGGCGTTGGGGGTGGGTTGCTTTCTGGCAGTGGTCTTTTTCCTGCGAGCCGGCTCTGGACTNNACGCTCGAGTCCGAGCCTGGTTCGCCCGCAGGGTGCGGAGCCTGGGGAGTGTTCGCGGCTCAGCTTGGCCTCGTCAGCGGTCGCGCTCGGGCCGAGCGCTGGACTGAATTTCCTGGACCCATCTCTCGCTCGGCTCCATTGGTTCTGCCGATTCGATAGTCGACAGAGCCGGTAGAATTTGGGATAATGGGTGAACTGTGAGTCGCGCCAGTCAGGTTTTCAGATTCCCCAACCCGGTGAATGAAGTGGCCGCGCGGACCGTCGCCGGGTGCGTGGCCCTGATTGGCCTGGTTGCGATCGTTGCCCATCAGCCCTGGCTCAGCGCCGTGCTGGCGGA
>PKXR01000069.1:5816-12080 GCA_003133485.1 Candidatus Dormiibacterota bacterium | reverse complement strand
CTCGGGCTGACCACGGTCACCTACGTGCTGCTGGGAGCTGTGGTTTTGGCCGCGACTCTTGAATCGGTGTTCGCGCTCTGCCTCGGCTGCCAGATATTCGGGGTGCTGATGCGGCTAGGCGTGATCCCGGACGAGGTCTGCGTCGCCTGCTCTGACATCTGGAGTCCCGCCGCCCGCACACTCCGGGCGCGTTCGGCACCCGTCCGGGACTCTGTCAGCGAGTAGCTCCCGGACTGCTAGCTCGTTCCCATGCCGCCGAAAGGCGATCTTCAGACTTACTTTTTTGTAACGGTCGCCGAAGCTCCCGGACCGCGAACTTCACCGCACTCCGCAGGCCGACGAGGACACCGCGAATAAGGTCGAATCCGAAGCTGGAGTCAGCCTGGATCCCGATCCTTTGCGCCAGGTTCGGCGTCGCGGGAAGGCAAGCCTCGGCCTGTCTTTTTTGTAACGGCGCCGCGAGCTACAAGGCGATGCTCTAACTGCTCAGCCTGGCACCTCAGTTCGGTGGGTGGATCCTCTCCCAGCTAGGGAGAGATGAATGACCGGTTCGGCTGGCTCCTTGGTCGAGCGGCCGATGACCAGGCGCCGGGATCGGCAATGGAGGTCGAGCTGTACCTCCGGATCCCAGTGTCGGCTGGCTTGTCCCATTGCATCGGACCGCCTGCGCTCGGTAGCGTCATCTCGATGCGCCACCTGCCCATCTTTGACATTCGGATCCGAACTGAGCGGTTGGAGTTGCGGCTGCCGGACCTCGAGCTGCTCGATGAGCTGGCAACCCTCGCCGCGAAGGGGGTCCATCCGCCCGGGACCATGCCGTTCAGCGTCCCCTGGACGGACCTGCCGTCGCCTGACCTGGAGCGAGGCACTGTGCAGTGGAACCTACTTCAGCTGGGCAGCTGGCGGCCTGAGGCTTGGAGCTTCAACCCCGTTGTGCTGCAGGGAGGAGAGGTAATTGGAACCCAGGGGATCTCGGCCACTGACTTCGCCGACACCCGCACCTTCAAGACCGGATCGTGGTTGGGAATTGCATACCAAGGCCGGGGAATAGGCCGAGAAATGCGCGCGGCGATCCTCCATTTCGGCTTCGTCTGTCTTCAGGCGACGGTCGCGGAGAGCGGCGCCTATCAAGACAATCTGGCATCCCTGGGCGTCTCTCGTTCCCTCGGCTATGAGGAGACCGGCCAGTTCACGGTCGAGCGTCGCGGTCGTTCGGCAGAGCAGGTTAGCCTTCGGCTCACCCGAGCGCAGTGGGAGCTGGCGAGCCGTCCCAATGTGCGAGTGGACGGTGTCGACCACTGCCTCAACTTCTTCGGGGTCTAGCGAGGTGGGAATCGGCCGCCGCGGCGGTACTGCCACCCTGCTCCTGTTGCGCGGCGACGACGTTGCGTCGATTCTCAGTGGCCCAGAGTTGCTAGACCCAATCGCGAGCGCGCTGGTGAGCTACAGCGCTGGAGCTGCAACCTCGCCCCCGCGAGCCGGGGCATCAACGCCGCGGGGGTGGCTGGGGGCGATGCCGGCCTACCTCCCGGAGCTGACGCTGGCGGCTAAATTGATCACGGTATTTCCGGCCAACACGACCACTGGACGTCCCTCTCACCAGGGAATCGTCGCCCTCTTCGACGCAGAGAACGGGCGACCGCTATGCGTCATGGATGCCCGACACATCACATCGGTGAGGACCGCTACGGTATCGGCATTGTCGGTTCGGGAGCTGGCTCGCTCAGGAGCCCGGGTGTTGACAGTCCTGGGGTCTGGGGAACAGGCCCGCTCGCACTTGCAGTTGGTGCCCACCGTGCGTAAGTTCTCCGAGGTTCGCCTCGCGGCGCGCAGCCAGGAGCGCGGTCAGGCGCTGGCCGCGCAGTTTCCCGACTGCCATTTCGTCGGATCGTTCGAGGNNGTTCGAGGCGGCGGTGCGGGGCGCCGACGTGGTGCTCTGCTGCACCGACTCTCCCGACCCGGTGGTGCGCCTGTCCTGGCTCAGTCAGGGGGTGCACCTGGTCTCCGTAGGGATGGGCCAAGAGGTGGACGAATCCACCCTCCGGGAAGCCCGCCTCTTCGTTGAATGGCGAGGTGCGGTGAGCAGTTCTCCGCCGGCCGGAGCCTCCGAGCTCCAGGGACTCAATCCGGAGGCGGTCACTGAACTCGGTGAGCTGCTCGCAGGAACTCAACCGGGAAGGCTGTCCTCCGAGGAGGTCACGGTGTTCAAGTCAACTGGGCTGGGGGTGGAGGACGCAGCCGTCGCGAGGGCGGTCTACGACGCCGCCGTCAGCCGCGGACTGGGTGTCGACGTGGCCTGGTGAGCCCCTAGAGCGCGGCTGAAGAGTCGCTTCGCAAGGAGCTGCCAGTGCTCCTTCGGGACCCGGTCCCAGAGAGCTCAGCGGTGTTCTTCAGTGGGTCAGAGTGGAGCCGCTACAGGACGAAGTCGAGGTGCCGGGGCTCGACCGCCTCTTCCAGGTCCTGACTTGTCCAGGCATCTCGACCAGGTTTGGAGGAGCCATTCCCAGGGCTCAGCGGTCGGTCAGCTCGTAGGTCACGTCCGCGACTGCGAAGTCGGAACGACCGAGGAGGGCGGCCTTGATGTGAAAGGCTCGATGATTGTGGAGGATCTGATTCCACCAGTGCCGGGTTACCAATTCGGGGAGCACCACGGTGCATAGGGCGTCGCGATTCTGCTCCCGATAGGCGGCCAGGTAACTGAGCACCGGCTGCACCACGGATCGATATGGCGAAACCAGGATCTCCAACTGAGGCCGGGGGCGGTCCGGGTCCCAGCCCAGCTGATCATCGGCCCAGCTGTCCCAGCTGGCGTCCAGCTCGCGCGCCTCTTCGTCAGGCAACACCCCGATTTCGTCCTGCTTGATCTCGCCTGGCGCCCGCTCCTTCTTCGGTGCGACATCGCCGGGCTGGCCGGTCGCGATGTGGAGGGCGATCACCTCATCAGCGATCGCCTGCGCATAGTGAAGCGCCCGGAGCGTGAGAACGTCGAGCCCGGAAACCGGCACAATGGCCACTCGTCGCCGGGCGCCNNGCCGAATCCTCCCGCCATTTGGCGGGATAGCTCACCGCCACGACTCCTACCCTGCGCAAAAGCGCCATCTTGAGGCGCAGCGAGCGGGGATGCCGCAGCAGCCCCAGCAGCCCTGAACCGGTCACGACGTCCGGGACCATCACCGTGACCAGGCCCGGGTGAGACTCGCGCGACAGCCGGTCGACCAGCTGGAGCAGGGGCTTCAGCCGCTGGCCGCTGGAGGGAGTCTCCACCTGAACCCGAACTCGCCGCTGCGTACTGGCGACCACTTCCTGAATGCGGTCGTTGAGCGCGGGGTCGCCTCCCAGATTGATGGCGACGACGTCCCGTCCCAGCGTCGCGGCGTACTCCAGGGCCCGGCGGCCAGGTGCGTCGAGCGCCCAGATCGGGACCACGGTCCGGTACGGATCCAGCGGCTGGTCGCCAATGGCGGCGGTCTTGATGCGCTGCCGGATCTCGACATAGTGGCGCCCCACGAACCAGAAAAGGAGAACTAGGAGGGGTACGATGATCAGCACCACCCAGGCGCCCAGGTGGAACTTGACCACCATCACGATCAGATCGACCACTAGGGTGGCTAGGGCGCCAAACCCACTGACCACCACGTGGCGGCGCCAGGGTCCGGAACGATGGCGCAGCTGGTAGCGGACCAGCGCGGTCTGCGCCAGGGTAAAGGCGGTAAAAACGCCGATTGCGTACAGGTTGATCAAGTGGTTGGTGTCGGCGTTGAATGCGACCACGACCATCACTGCCACCACGGCCAGGAAGAGGATCGCGGAGGAGTAGACCAGGCGATCGCCGATGGCCCCCAAACGGTGCGGAAGGCGGTCGTCGCGGGCCAGGAATGCACATAGCCGGGGGAATCCATTGAAGCTAGCGTTCGCCGCCAGGATCAGCACCAGGGTGGTGGAGAACTGGATCACGTAGAAGAAGAAGTGACCGGGTCCGCGGAAAGTGTCGGCGGCGATCTGAGCCAGCACCGTGGGGCTTCCGGAACGCGTGGGCTCGACTCCGAAAATCACGTCGAGTACCGTTACCCCGATGAAGAGCAGGACCAGCAGGGCGCCCAGAATCACCAGTGTCTTGGCCGCGTTGTCGCCGGGCGGATCGCGGAAGCTGCGCACGCTGTTCGACACCGCCTCGATCCCGGTCATAGATGAACAGCCCGAGGCGAAAGCGGTCAGGACCAGAAATGGGGTGAGCGCCTCGGTCGGATTGATAATCGGTGGGTAGACCCCAATGGCGTGGTGGGCGCCCCCGGTCAACCCCGTTACCAATCCGACCGCGATCAGCACCAGCATCGCGCCGATGAACACGTAGGTTGGCAGCGAGAATAACGTGCCAGCTTCCCGGACCCCGCGGAGGTTGCCGGCGCACAGCACCAAGATCAGTAGTACAGCCAGCGGCATTCGCAGCGGGATCAGTGTGGGGAAGGCGGAGGCGATGGCGTCTGATCCGGAAGAGACGCTCACGGATACGGTGAGCACGTAGTCGACCAGGAGGGCGGCGGCGGCCACCATGGCGGGCCACTGGCCCAGATAGTCCCGGGCGACCGCATAAGACCCACCGTCAGCTTGGCGGGTGATCACCACCTGTCGGTAGGAGATCACCACCAAGATCATCAGGACTGCGATCGCGATGGCGATAGGAAGTTCGAACACCAGTGCCCCTACCCCGGCTGCCACCAGGACGGTCAGTCCGGCCTCCGGGCCATAGGCCACGGACGAGAGCGCGTCAGAGGCGAGAATTGGGAGGGCTTTGAAGATCGGCAACCGCTCGCTGTCCATCGCCGATGTAGGGAGCCGAGGTCCCAGCACCACTCGCTTCGCGAGGTACTGAACCTTGGCCAGTCCCCCCTGAGGAACGCCGGCCTGCTGCGTGGCCACCAGCATGCCCGCGCGGCTCCGTCGGAAATCGCCCAGGCGCTCGACGGTGACGTATCGATTGCCTGGCAGCTGACCTTGCCGCGGGACCCGCTGCTCTAGGTCGTTGCGCGGCCCAGGCTTGATGCCGGGCCGCTCAGCGCCGTCGTCGCCCAGCTTTGACTCGGGTTCCTTGTCGCTCACGTCTGTCGCAGCACTCTCCCCCGGACTTGACCAGCCACTTGGCTTCTCCGCATCAGCGACTGCCTCTGAACTCCTTGTCTCCAGAGGCGCACCTTACGGGACCGGGACGGTGCCAAACTCGGCGTCATCCGGGCCTGGGATCCCGCCCGGGAGCATACCGGCCCGCTAACCTGAGCATCTTCAGATGCAGTCTGACGCGCTTCCGTTCGAGCAGGCCGGGGATCGAGTCCGGCTCGGCCTGGCCCTCGGCTACTGGGGCGCGCAACCTCCTGAGGATGTGCCGCAGCTGGTCGCCGAGGCAGAGCGGCTCGGCTTCGATTCGGTCTGGACCTCCGAGGCCTACGGCTCGGACGCGCTCACTCCGCTGGCGTGGTGGGGTAGGGGAACCGAGAAGCTGCGGCTGGGCACGGCGGTCGCGCAGATCCATGGCCGCACCCCTGCTGCCACCGCCATGGCCGCGGCCACTCTGGACCACCTCAGCGGCGGTCGCTTCATCCTCGGACTTGGGGCCTCCGGTCCCCAGGTGGTCGAGGGCTGGCACGGCGGGAGCTTTGAAGAACAGCTGCAGACCACCAAGGAGTTCGTGGCGATCGTCCGCCAGATCCTGCGCCGCGAGGGCCCGCTGGAGTTCTCCGGGAGGCGGTACCAGCTGCCGCGGCCCGGGGGCGGCGGCAAGGCCCTTACCCTCACCGTCCACCCCCTTCGAGCTGACATGCCTATCTGGTTGGCGGCCCAGGGTCCGCGCAACACGGCGCTGGCGGCCGAGATCGCGGACGGCTGGCTGGCCGGCTTTCACGCGCCCCGGGCCGCCGCCTGGCAGCGAAAGGCCCTGGCCGAGGGCTTCGCCAAGCGTGGTCCTTCGCCAGACCCGACCCNNCACGCGCCCAGGGCCGCCGCCTGGCAGCGAAAGGCCCTGGCCGAGGGCTTCGCCAAGCGTGGCCCTTCGCCTGCACCGACCCAGTTCGAGGTCGCCGCCAGCCTCTTCCTGGCGGTCGACGACGATCTCGAGCGAGCCGCCGACCGGTTCCGGCCCCTACTGGCCCTATATATCGGAGGAATGGGCTCCGGGCAGCAGAATTTCTACTTCGATCTCTTCGCCAGGATCGGCCTGGAGGAGGACGCGACCAAAGTGCGTGAGCTCTTTCTGAGCGGCCAGCGGGAAGCGGC
>PKXR01000069.1:0-5794 GCA_003133485.1 Candidatus Dormiibacterota bacterium | reverse complement strand
GGCGGCAGAACTGTTCGCCTAGCTCGGGCAGGCCCTGGTTGTCGGGGGTTGGGTGGCACGCGAGTTGGGCGGCCGGGCTTCTCCGGCGCTCTCTCAGCTAGTCCCGGGATTCGGGTCAACGGGGGGCAGCAGCCACTGGGCCAAATAGGGGAGCTCGCGGTGGCGGCTGTCGTGATCCAGGCCGTAGCCCACCACGAATCCTGGGCCTTCCAACTTGAAGCCGAGGTAGCGAGGGTGGACNNTCGACGATGTCGTCGACGATGATCACCGGTCCCGTATCCGGCAGGTTGACCCTTCCCAAAGCGCTCACCACTGGCTCGGAAACGGCCTGCTCTCCGCGGTAGCTGGTCGACTGGAAGAACTCCATTCCCAGGACGTCGACCTCGTATTCCCAGAGCTGGCGGATCAGGTCGACGGCGAACACGAAGCCGCCTCGCATCACCACCACCAGCGCCACTGGCGTGTCTCGGTGCACCGTGGCGATCTCTTCGGCGATCGCCCTCACTCGCTCCTGAATCTCTTCCGGAGTGGCGATCTGGCGCATGTTGCGGGCAGCAGGGTCGCGACGGTCGGTCCAGAAGGCAGGCTGGAACACAGGCGCGGTGGCGGGCACTTGGAGGGTGGGGGCAGTCATACGCCCCGCCACCGTCGATAGCTCCGCCTCAGTGCTCAAGTGGGACTCCGTCTCCGCGCCATCGCCGCCATCCCGGCGCACAGGCGCAGCCGCCGGTTAGCCCAGTATCCGCGATCCGGCCGTCTAGCCTGCGACCCGTGGCCCTGTCAGGGGCCAGGAGCGCGCCGCGGCCTCCCGACCCGTGCTGCCAGCTCACTCAGGACGTCATCGGCTTTCAGTCCTACGGCGACCAGCAGCACCAGGGGGTGGAACCACAGGTCGGCGACTTCGGCCGCCAACTTGGAGCGGTCGTCCTGATGGGCCGCCAAGATGACCTCGGTTGCCTCCTCGCCGACCTTACGGCAGATCGCCGGAACCCCCGCGCGGAGCAGCTGGGCGGTGTAGGAGCTCTCGGGTGGAACGTCGCGACGGCTCTCCAAAGTTGCCTGGAGATGGTCGGTCAAGGTGGCGGGTTCAGCGAAACAGGACCGTCGCCCGAGGTGACAGGTCGGCCCTTCAGTGCGTACGGAAAGCAGGACCGCATCCTCGTCGCAGTCCACCTGCAGTCGCTCGACTACCAGCACTGCGCCCGAGGTCTCGCCCTTGTGCCAGAGCCGCTGCCTACTCCGGCTCCAGAAGTGCGCCTCTCCGGTGGCGATAGTGCGCTCCAGAGCCTCAAGGTCCATGTGGGCGACCATCAGCACTCTCCCGGTGGCCCAATCCTGGGCGACCGCCACCACCAGTCCGCGGTCGTTGAAGCGGACCTGCGCGGGCAAGGTCAGACTCACCTGCGGACCGGCACTCCGGCCGCCTCCAACTCAACCTTGATCGCATCTACCGTCCACCGCCCGCTGTGGAAGATCGACGCCGCGAGGGCGGCGTCGGCGTGGCCTTCGGTCAATACCTCGATCATGTCTTGAGGGCCTCCCGCTCCACCCGACGCGATCACCGGGATGCTCAGGTTCTCGGCGATGGCTGCGGTGAGCGCCAGATCGTAGCCGGCCTTAGTGCCGTCGGCATCCACGCTGGTTACCAGCAGCTCTCCCGCCCCGAGCCGCGACAACTCCCTGGCCCAATCGAGGGCGTCCAGCCCGCTGGCCTTGCGGGCGCCGTGGGTGAGTACTTCCCAACCGTGGTCCCGGCGCTGGGCGTCAATCGCCACCAGCACGCACTGGGACCCGAACAGACTCGCCGCCGCCTGCACCAGAGTCGGGTCCGCGACTGCCGCGGTCTGGATTGAGACCTTGTCCGCCCCCGCCCGCAATAGCTCACGGATGTCGTCAGTGGTCCGCACGCCTCCTCCAACGGTGAGAGGAATGAAGACCTCGCGGGCCACCCGGGACACTAGGTCGACCAGGGTGGCCCGACCTTCGATCGTGGCCTCGATGTCGAGGAAGACCAGCTCATCGGCACCCGCCCTGGCGTACGCCCCGGCCAGCTCCACTGGATCGCCTTGGTCAACCAACGTACGGAACTGCCGCCCCTTGACCACTTGGCGGTGGGCGACATCCAGGCACGGAATGATCCTTTTAGCCAGCATTGGTCTGACTTTGTTCTGCCGTCAGAACGCAGAATTGATTGAGTAGGTGGAGTCCGTCGGGGCCGCTGCGCTCCGGATGGAACTGCACCCCAAAGACCTGTTCGCATGCGATCGCACTGACAAACGCGCCTCCGTGGTCGGTGTAGGCGCCCACCGCATCCTGGTCGGCTGGCTGGATCACGTAAGAGTGCGTGAAGTAGAAGTAGGCGCCATCCAGTCCGTCCAGTAGCGGAATGGGTTTGGCCAGGGCAACCGTGTTCCACCCGACGTGGGGGAGCTTCTCGGCAGTGGCCAAGCGGACCACCTCGCCGGCCAGGAAACCCAGACAGGGGCTTTCATCCTCAGCACTGCGTTGAAAGAGCAGCTGCAGGCCGAGGCAGATGCCGAGATAGGGTCGGCCCGAGCGTAGGAATTCGAGTAGTCCTTGGTCTAGGCCAGTGGCCTTCAGCCTGATCATGGCGGGACCGGCGGCCCCGACTCCGGGAAACACCACCGCGTCCGCTGCCAGCAGGTCATTCGGAGAGCGGGCGTATCGCCAGGGCTTGCTCAGGAAGTCCAGGGCGTTGGTGACGCTGGCCAGATTGCTGCCCCCGTAGTCAACCACTCCGATCACAGCTTCCCCTTGGTGCTAGCCGGTCGTCCTTGCAGGCTCGCGTCCCGGCGGGAGGCCTGGCGGAGGGCCCGCGCCAGGGCCTTGAAACTGGCCTCGGCGATGTGGTGGTTGTCCGATCCCGACGCCGTCAGGTGGAGGGTCAGCTCACCGCTCCGCGCCAGCGCCTCGAAGAAGTGCTCCAACAGCGAGGTGGGGAGTCCACCCACGTCGCCGCCCAAAAAGCCGATTTCGATCGAGGCGTGGGCCCGACCCGAGCAGTCGACCGTGGCTGCCGCCAGGCTCTCATCCATCGGCACGACCGCGTGCCCAAAGCGCTCGATGCCGCGGCGGTCTCCCAAGCATTCGACCAGGGCTTCGCCCAAGACCAGGGCCACATCCTCGACGGTGTGGTGGGCATCCACCTGGAGGTCTCCTTTGGCAGACACCTTTAGGTCAAACCGGGAGTGGGTCGAGAGCGAGGTCAGCATGTGGTCGAAGAAGCCCACGCCGGTCGAGACCGTCGACTGCCCGTGGCCGTCCAGATCCAGGGTCACCGTGACGCTGGTTTCCCGGGTCTCCCGAACGCGTATCGATCGGCGCTCAGCTGGCATCTGCCAAACCTCGCTGCCGCACTGCCTCCACCAGCCGGGCGTTCTCCTCGGCCGCCCGCACGGTGACCCGCACCCATCCGGCCATCGAGGACCCTGCGGCGAAGGTGCGGACGATCATTCCTCGGCTGGCCAGGTCTCGGACCAGACTTGGGGTCGCCCGGAGCAGCACGAAATTGGCCGGAGTTCTCCGAACCGGCCAGCCCAGCTGTTCTAGGTCGGCAGCCATCCGCTCCTGCAGCACCTGGAGCTGGGCCACCCGTTCGCGCATCGCCGTCTGGCTGGCGAGGGCGTGGGCTCCCAGCGCGGCCGCCATTGAGCTGACGCTGCCCGGCGGTCGAACCAGCGCCAGGGCACCGGCCACGTCCGGGCCGGAAACGGCATATCCGACTCGCGCGCCGGCCAAACCGAAGGCCTTGCTGAGCGTGCGGACCACCACCAGGTTGGGCAACTCGGTGATCAGCGCGGTCGCCGTGGTCCCGGTGAATTCGTAGTAGGCCTCGTCGACCACCACCAGTCCTGCCGTGCTGCGGGCGAGCTCGCCGATGAACCCCAACGGCAGTCGCTCGCCGGTAGGGTTATTGGGATTGCACAGCCAGTTGACCCGGGCCTGTGGCGCCAGTTCGAAAAATTTCTCGCGGTCCAGCTCCCCGTCCCGGGCCGGCACCTCCAGAACTTGCCCACCGGCCAGCTCGCTGAGGGTCCGGTACATCGAATAGGTCGGATCGGAGAGAAGTACCGGATCTGAAGGGCCGACGAAGGCCTTGACCACCAGGTCCAGCACCTCGTCGGCCCCGGCTCCCACGGTGATCGCTGACACCGCTACTCCGGCGTATTGGGAGATGGCCTGGGTCAGATCGTCGTAGGTGGCGTCCGGGTACTCATTGAGGTCGAGAGGGCCCAGGTGGCTGAGGTCAGCGCCCTGCCAGGGAGATGAGTTGGTGTCGAACCTGACCACCAGTTCGGGATCGATCCCGGCGATGCGCGCCGCCTCCGCAGTTGACAACTCCCACTGGTAGGGATGCATGACCCGGACGGCGGAGCGGGGGAGGGGGTTCGCCGGTTCGGCGACCGGTTGGTCCAAGACCCGGAGCCGCACCGACTCCCAATGACGGCTGAACCCTTCGGCGCCGGCGATCTCGCGCACGATTGGAGCCAGTTGCGCGAGTCCCCCGAGTGAGGTTGACTGGACCTGAATGACATGCCCGAAAGACTCCAGGCCCAGGGCGCTGAAGCTGCGAGCCGAGCCACCGGTGGGCAGGACATGGTTGGCACCGGTGGCGTAGTCGCCGACCGCGGCGGGGGTGCTGCAGCCGAGAAAGACCGATCCCGCGTTCGAGATCTCCGCAAGCCAGCTGTCTGGGTCCTGGACGGCGAGGATGAGGTGTTCCGGCGCGAACTCGTTGGCGAATTCGATCGCCAGCGCGGGGGAGTCGGTGGTCAGGATCCGGATCTGGTCGAGGTATCGGTCACCAATGCCGAACTGCACCTGGCTGGCCAGCTCCTTGTCATCCGTCACCAGCACCGCGAGCGCGTCAGGCGCGTGCTCGGCCTGAGCCGCCAGATCGGCGCAGACCCATTTCGGGGGAGCAAACCGGTCCGCGATAACAACCACCTCGGAAGGCCCGGCCGGCATATCCACCGCGACCTCGCCGAAGACCTGGCGCTTGGCGGAGGTTACGTGAGGATTCCCGGGTCCAAAGACCTTGTCTACCTTGCCCAGGGACTCGGTGCCGAAGGCCATCGCCGCGATCGCCTGGGCTCCCCCGATGGCATGTAGCTCGGTGACCCCGGCCACCGCCGCAGCGGCCAACACCGAGGAAGCCACCCGGCCATCCTGACCCGGTGGTGTGCAGAGCACGATCTCGCGGCAGCCGGCGAGGCGGGCGGGGACCGCCATCATCAGGACCGACGACGGGTAGGCCGCCCGGCCGCCCGGGACGTAGATGCCGACCCGGTGCAGTGGGCGCCACAACCGGCTGACTGTGACCCCGGGCACGACCTCTACCACCTCTTCGGAGAAGCGCTGGGCGCGGTGCACCCTAGCGATGTGGCCGGAGGCCTCTTCCATCGCTCTTAGCAGCTCTGGAGGCGCATCCCTCACAGCTCGGTCAAGCTCTTCAGGTTGGACCCTGCTCCGCTCTAGGTCGACTCCGTCGAACCGCAGGGTCAGCTCTCGCAGTGCGGCGTCTCCTCCTTTTCGGACCTGCTCCAGCACCGCCGCGGCTTCGGCGTGTACGGCGGGGGAAGAGGGGGTCCGTTTCACCAAGGCGCGGTAAGCAGGGCTTCCCCGCGAAGGCACGGGTTGGACCTCGATCACGGGATCAGCCTCTCGATCTGCAAGACCAGGATCGACGAGGCTCCGAGCCTGCGAAGTGGGCCCAGCAGCTCCCAGATCACGGCCGAATCGACCACCGCGTGCACGGCCACCATGGTTGGGT
>PKXR01000160.1:156-3890 GCA_003133485.1 Candidatus Dormiibacterota bacterium | reverse complement strand
CCGAGCTGGTCGGGGAGCCGGGCCAACGGCTGCACACGGGGCGCAGCCGCAATGACCAGGTCGCGCTGGACCTCCGGCTCTGGTGCCGCGGCGCAACTTGCGAACTTGTGGAGGGCCTCGCTGCGCTCCAGCGGGTCCTGATCCGCCGGGCCCGCCAGCACCAGGAAACCCTTCTGCCCGGGTACACCCACCTGCAGAGAGCTCAGCCCGTTCAGCTGGCACATTACCTCTTGGCCTATTTCGAGATGTTGGACCGGGACCAGGAGCGGCTCCAAGACCTGGACCGGCGCACCGACTCGTCGCCCCTGGGGGCTGGGGCGCTGGCCGGCAACACCCTCGGTGTGGACCGTCGGCGGCCAGCTCGGGAACTCGGATTCAGCAGAGTCAGCGGCAACAGCCTGGACGCGGTCTCGGACCGTGATTTCATAGCTGAGCTCACCTTCGCCTGTGCCCTCGTAGCAGTCCACCTCTCCCGTCTCTGCGAGGACTTAGTGATCTGGAACAGTCGGGAGTTCTCCTTTGTCACGCTGCCGGACCGCTGGGCCACCGGTTCCAGCCTCATGCCCCAGAAGAAGAACCCCGACGTTCTGGAACTGGTGCGGGGGCGCACCGGCCGCCCGATCGCCGGGCTGATGGGGATCCTGACCGTGCTCAAGGGGCTACCCCTCAGCTACGACCGGGACCTTCAGGAGGACCGCCAACATCTCTTCTCGGCGGTCGGTTCCGTCCAGGAGTGCCTCGAGGTGCTGGCGGGGCTGCTGTCCGCCATCCGATTCAACCGGAAGGCGCTGGCCGAGGCCGGCGCCGACCCGGAGCTGATGGCGACCGACCTCGCCGAGTGGTTGGTCCGGGGCGGAGTCCCCTTCCGGCTCGCCCATGGCATGGTCGCCCGGCTGGTGCGGGAGGCGGAATCCCGACATGTCGGGATTGACCAGGTGGCCCGGGAGGCCTGGCGCCGGCTGGGGTTCTCCTCAGAGTCCGAAGTGGAGATGCTCTTCCACCCAATGCACTCCCTCGGGCTACGTGACCAGCCGGGCTCGCCCGGCCCCCGCAGCACGCGCGCCGCCCTCCTCGACGCGGCCGCCAGGGTGGCTGAGCGCCGGGCCTGGGTCCGCTCCCTGCGACGCCGCCTCCCTGCCTGAGAACGGCGGTAGTTGTTAGCATCGGGGCAGCCTTGGTCGTCGGGGATCAGCTGCTTAGGAAGATGTACCGAAAGCTCTACTTGCCGCTAGACAACTCCGACCACTCGGTCGCTGCGTCTGAAGTGGCGATCCGCTTGGCCCAGGCCAGCGGGGCCGAGATCATCGGCTCCCACGTGTATGCGGCGCGGCTGCATGACTACCGCTTCAAGCAGATGGAGTACACCCTCCCCGAGGAGTACCAGGACGAGGCGGAGCTCGAGCGTCAGCGAAAGATCCACGACAGCCTGATCACCAGTGGTCTCCAGCTGATCTCCGACTCCTATCTGGACGCCACCCAGAAGCGCTGCCTCGAGGAGGGGATCCAGTTCACTGCCAAGACGTTCGACGGCAAGAACTGGGAGGTCCTGGTCCAGGACATCAACGAGTCCGATTACGACCTGGTGCTGATGGGGGCCTGCGGTTTGGGGCAGGTCAAAGAGACCCAGATCGGGACCTGCGTCGACCGGGTCGTGCGGCGGGCCCATCGGGACACCCTGGTGGTGCGACACCGCGAAGGTCGCGAACCGCTGGATGGTCCCATCGTGGTGGCGATCGACGGCTCACCCCAATCGTTCGCCGGGCTCCGCACCGCCTTGGAGCTAGGCCGAGCGCTGGAGCTCCCGGTCGAGGCGGTGTCGGTCTACGACCCCTACCTCCACTACGTGCTCTTCAACGGCATCGTGGGCGTGCTCTCCGAGAAGGCGAGCAAGGTCTTCCGCTTCAAGGAGCAGGAGGCGCTGCACGAGGAGATCATCGACACGGGCCTGGCCATGATCTATTCGTCCCATCTCAAGGTGGCCCGAGACGTCGCCAAGGCCGAGGGAGTCGACCTGCCGATCACCCTGCTCGACGGCAAGGCGTTCGAGCAGGTCCTCCGGTATGTCAGGGAGAAGGACGCTTCCTTATTGGTCTGCGGCCGGATCGGGGTCCACTCCGACCAGGGCATGGACCTCGGCGGCAACACTGAGAACCTGCTCCGGCTGGCCCCATGCAGCGTGCTGCTCTCGTCCCGCACCTATGTCCCTCCGATCGATGTGAGAGGGGCGGCGTCGGTGGTCTGGACCCCCGAAGCGAACTCGGTGATCGACAGAATCCCCTGCTCGGCCCAGGGTCTTTCCCGCACCGCGGTACTGCGGTGGGCGATGGAGCGGGGCCACTCGATCATCTCCCAGGACATCGTCATGGCCGCCCTGGGCGACATCCTGCCTCCAGACGCCTCGGCGGCGATCGGAGTACCAGTCCCCAAACAGCCCAGCACCGACCTGGACTTTGAGGTCCACATCTGCCGCGAGTGCGGCTACACCGCGCGAGGAGTGCGCCCGGTGGTCTGCCCAGTCTGCGGGGGGGCTCAGGACCGGTTCTCCAAGGTGGATCACCGCAGCCTGATGGAGGCGGCGGCGGAAGAGGGTGAGGTGACTGAGGAGCTGACCTTCGACAACCGCAAGATCGGCTGGTCCAACGACGCTCGCACCCTGCTCCACGAGATGCCGGCGGGCTACCTGAGGCGCCGGATCAAAGCCAAGGTGGAGAAGGTCGCCCGGACCCGCCGGTTGTCGGTAGTGACCCTGCAGGTGGCGACCCCGCTGATCGAGCCCGAGCTGGGCCGGTCCGCCAACGCCCAGCCGCACCGCACCCCGCTCGAGGGTGAGCTGGCGGGGGTGGTGGCCACCGTGGAACCGAACCCTGGGTTTGAGGGTGCGACTCCGGAGACTGACGACGTCGACCGGGCCCTTCTCACCTACGNNGACCCCGAGAGGAGGGCACCACGCCGGGATTCGCTACCGATCGGGACGGTACGCGATCCGATTCTGGGCCGGCGGAAGAGCAAGCCAGCCCGCAAGCGCAACTCAGAGATCTGGCCAAGTGCCCGTTCCCCGGTGCTGGTGCGGCTCTGAGCGATGCCGCCCGGGATGATAACCAGGACCCCTAGACCACCAGATTCCCTCGTCCGGAGATCACGGGCGGGTCACAGCTTCCGCGCGACATCCAGTAGCTCACTCAGGTGTGAGCGACTCCGAGCGGAACTTGCGGGAAGGTTGTCTCGAGAGGTATCAGTCTTCCGCGTCGGAGTCGGGGTCCGCCAACGGCTCGGAGAAGCTCCCTAGCAGCGACGGGCTGCCTTCCTCCCAGGAGAAGATCGCCCCACAGTCGGGGCACTCCAGGTCCGCGCCCGGATCGTGGTCCTCAGGCGAAAGCAGACTGGTGCCGCAGGCGGGGCAGCGCAGGGTGGGGGGAGGCGCGTACCGGCTGTCGCGGGCCGCCGCGCTGGCCGCGGCGGCAAGATCGATAGCGACCGACTGACACTCGGCGCAGCGAAAGGTGGCCACCCGGTCCTGGTGGGAAACGTAGCGGCCGTTGCTGTCCACGTAGACCGGCGCGCCCAGGATCTCGAACCGGCCGTCTCGGCAGCCGGAAGGGCAGACCAGGTGGCGCCCAGTGTTCGGAGACAGGTCAGCCCTCCCCAGAGGTGAAGTTGGGCCGGTGCCAGCCCGTGGGTCCCTCCCCGGCTCGGAGGATCTCCTCAAAGAGTTGATCCAGATCGGACTGGGTGAA
>PKXR01000160.1:0-125 GCA_003133485.1 Candidatus Dormiibacterota bacterium | reverse complement strand
CTCACGGTCTGCTCGAGAAAGTTCCAGTCGCCGAGCATCCCTCGGGCCACCACGACTCCATCCACTGCCCCGGCTCTGATCCGTCCCTCGATGAGAGCCGTGTCGCGGACGTCTCCCGATCCCAG
>PKXR01000015.1 GCA_003133485.1 Candidatus Dormiibacterota bacterium | reverse complement strand
GAAGTTGAATGCCACGACTGTCAGCACAATGGCTATGCCGGCCGGGTAGATCAGCCACCAGTATCCGTCGTAAACGTAGCTGAGGCCGTTTGTCAGCATGCCTCCCCAGTTCGCAGCGGGCGGCGGGGGGCCAAGCCCGAGGTAGCTCAGCGCGGTGAGCAGCAGGATGGCGTCGGCGACCTGGAAGGTCGCGTTGACCACGATCGTGCCGACCGTGTTGGGAATGATGTGACGGAACAGGACCCGGCGGGTACTTCCCCCCATGACCCGGACTGCCTGGACGTACTCCCGCACGCGCAGGCTGAGGGTCTCGCCGCGGACCAGTCGGGCAGGCACCAGCCAGGCCACCAACCCGATCACGATGATCAGCTCAGGGATCGAGGTCGTGAAGATCGCTCCCAGCAAGATCAGAGCGAAGAGATACGGAATCGACAGCAAGGAGTCGACGATGCGCATCATAAGCGCGTCGAGAAAGCCGCCGGCCAGCCCCGCCGCCGCGCCCCAGAGAACCCCGAGGGTCACCGCGATGAAGGCCGCCGCGACGCCGATCTCCAGCGAGCTCTGGCCCCCCAACATCATCCTGCCCAGGACGTCGTAGCCGACCTGGTCGGTGCCGAGCGGATGGGCCAGGCTGGGGGCGTGGTTGGCAATGTTGGGATTGTTGAACACCTGCTGGGTGTGGTAGATCAGCGGCCCCACGAAGCTAAAGAGCAGCATGAAGAGGATGATCCCCAGGCCGACGATGGCCAGCCGGTTCTCCACGAAGACGGCCAGGATCATTCGCCACATGGAGCCCGACGTATACGCCTCGCCCCCCTCCGGGATCGCAGGGCCCTGCCCGGCCACGGTCAACGCTGCGTCGGGTGTAACCGCTCCCATGCTCACTTTGCGTTCTCCTCGTCCAAGTGCGCGGCCACAAAGTGAATTGGCCGGCTCATCCTACATACCTGATTCTGGGGTCTGCGACCGCATAGAGAATATCGGCCACCAGATTGCCCAAGACGGTTGCCAGTGCGACTACCACCGTGACCCCGAGCAGCACGGGGAAGTCGTCTCCCTCGGCCGCCTGGTAGAAGAGCAACCCCATCCCCGGGTAATTGAAAACCTCCTCCACTACCACAGCACCGCTGAGGATACCCCCTAGCGACAGCCCGATCAGGGTGATCACAGGGATCAGGGCGTTGCGAAGGATGTGGTGGACCAGGACCGACCTGCCTGAGACTCCCTTAGCTCTAGCCGTGCGGACGTAGTCCAGCACGCTCTGCTCCAGCATCGAGCTGCGCATGTAGCGGCTGAAGAACGCGACGGTGACCAGGGTCAGGGTGACGACCGGAAGCACCATTCCATTGAGTTGGGAGAAGACGCTGATTTGGTCTTGGGGGGCTTCCGATGGGAACCAGCCGAGGTCGATGCTGAAGGGGATGATCAGCAGCAATCCCAGCCAGAAGGTGGGCATCGAGTAGAAGAGGAAGCTGAGTCCAGTCATCACGTAGTCGTCGGGCTTGTTGCGGCGCACCGCCTGCAGCATGCCCAGGGGGATGGCCAGGATGATGGAGAGCACCAAAGACGATCCCACTAGGAACAGCGTCTTGGGGATGCGCTCAGCCAGCAGCGACGTGACCGGTTGGTCCAACTTGTACGAGAAGCCCAGATTTAAGTGGATCAGGTTGTTTACCCAGATCACGTACTGCACCGGCAGCGGTTTGTTGAGCCCCAGTTCTATGGTCAGCTGCTTGATCTCGACGTAGCTGGCCCTGGTGCCGAGGATGGCTCGTACCGGATTGCCCGGGAGCAGGTGGAGCAGGATGAAGGTGATGATCGTAACCCCGATCAGCACCACGATCGACTGAAGGACCCTTCGAATCATATAAGCGATCATGCCTGCCTTCCCCTTCGGCTTACTGATTGGTGCGGATTAATTTTCCTGATTCCAAGGTTGCCGTGCGTGTGGGGGCCCGGCCACCGGGCCGGACCCCCGACGCTCTAGCCCGTGCGGTTAGAGACGCCTTCCAATCGAGTTAGTCGTCAGCTCTTGAACGAGTAGTCCGCCGGGTAGACCTCGTCGTAGACACCCTGAGGGATGAAGCCATGCAGATTGCTCTTATACATGACCAGCTCATACGGCATGTTGGGCATCCATACCACTGGCAGTTGCTTGGCGAGGTAGTTCTCGTACTTGAAGAGTGAGCTGATCTCTACGCTCTGACTCGATGCGACGTTGGTGGCCACGATGTTGTTGTTGTCGGTCGTGTCAGCGTAGTCGCCCGCGTTGCTCGAAGCACCAGTCTCGAATAGTTCCTCCCCCGTCGGGAAGTAGTCGGGAGAGAAGACCCAGCCACCGCCCCAGTCCGCGAGGTCCCACTTGGTGCACGGGGTCGCGGTGGTGCAGCTGTTGAACGCGGTGCCGATCACCTGTGCGAACGGCTGCGCCGAGAGATTGAGGACGATCCCAGCCTCCTGCTTCATGGTGGACTGCATCGCCTCCATCTCGTTGGTCAGCTCGGTAACGCCACTCTCATACAGCATGCCGAAGGTCAGCGGCTGGTTGGCCGTAATCCCTGCGCCGCAGTCGCCGGCCGCAGTGCCGGGCGAGGAGCAGACCGTGCTGCCACCGGGGTTCACGGTCCATCCATTGTCCTTGAGCAGCGTCACCGCCTTGCTGGGATCGTAGGGATAGACCTGGCTACCGGC
>PKXR01000229.1 GCA_003133485.1 Candidatus Dormiibacterota bacterium | reverse complement strand
ATTGACTCTGGCGAATGCCAACAGTTCTGAGAGCTTCATAATCACGGCGCCCTTCGAAGGCGAACCAGTTACCTTCACCCCCCGTCCTCTTGTGAAGTCCACAATTCCCTCGTCACGAAGAATGCGAAGCGCTCGAAGCACAGTGTTCTGATTCACACCAAGAACTGTCGCCAGGTACTTGGAAGACGGGAGAGTTTCACCGGCTACCGCCTCACCATCGGCGATTGCCTTTCGAATCTCCGCCGTTACCTGATCGTGCAGCGCCACCGCTTCTTCTCGATCAACTTTGAACTCCAACATGGTGCTACTTAGAGTAGCATTGTCGCCAGACCAAAAGGAGCAGCCTTGACGACGGACATTACCGAACCGATGGTCCAAGACCTTTCGACGGACCCGAACTCGATGCTGATCGAAGAAGCGCGGAAAATTCAACTGCAACATCGTCGGCGCTGGGCAATCACACTCGTTCTGGTGGTCGTCATCGCGGGGATCGTCATCGCCCTCTTGGGCTGGGACCGGTACCGAGGCTCCCGGACCAGTGCCGGCAGCGCCAGTGCCGCCCACTCGACCGATGAGGTGTTCATCGACCCTGACACTGGCCAGCGAATGCGGGTCTGGTACGACCCGAGCACGGGGCAACGGGAGTACCGCCCGGAGTAAGTTGCGGAAGGTGGTAATCCAGTAGCGCCCCGACGGCGACGTTGACGCCAACCCGTGCCCACTGCGACGAGACCCGGCTGCCGCTGGCGGAGTAGGGTACCGCCAATTTAGATCGACGTGGACCCTCGCGGTCTACCACGAATGTGATCCCTAGAATTTGATCGCCGCCGGACCCGGTCCCCAACCGGCGAAGCGCAGCTGCCCAGATTCGACTGAGGAGTGAACTTGTCAGAATCGGCCCGCGCGGCCGAGTTACTCAACCCGCTGGTCTCGAAACACCTGATGCGGAGAAGTGCCGCCTTCGGTAACCGCGACGCCCGGCTTGGCGTTGTACCGCCCGTGGGCGGCACGATTCACCCCAGTTACTCGGGACACTGACGTAGTGCGGCGGTTCCTAAGGCTCCCTTTGATCCTGGTGGCAGCGATAACTATCCCCCTGGTCAGCATCGCGGCCCCAATTCAAGCCTCGGGTGCCAGCCAATCCGGGATTCTGAGCCCGCCGCCCTGCACCAAGCATGCGACCGTCCTCAGGGCGGGTTCCCGAGTGCCAGCGGCAGATCTAGCCTCGATCGCCTTCCTCAGCCCCTCGGTTGGCGTCGGGGTGACTCTGTCGTCAGTCAACTGCCTGGTGCACCGGGCGAACGCGACCGAGCCGTACCCGGTGCGACTCGCTATCACGAAGACGAGTGGAATCACCTGGAATGTGGAAGGGTCGGCCTTGCCCAAGACCATCAGGCTCTTCACCGGCCCTGGTCCGTCCCTCGCATTCACGACACTTACGGAAGGTTGGGTCGCCGGCAGTGGGACCCTCGCCAGGACCAGTGATGGTGGCAGGCACTGGAAGATGACCTCGCTAGGCAGCCCCGTCGTCGCCGTCAGACGATCCGGAGTGCAGTTGCTGGCGCTGACGGGAGAGGATCCGTCGCGGGTCTGGCACACCTCACTCGGTGGAACGTCATGGCACCCAGGCTCCCTGCTCCCGTTTTCGGCGCATCAGGCTGAGTCCGCCTTTGCCCTTGGTCCCGCTCCTGGCTGGGTCGCGGTCGCCGCAACGCGCGCCACCACTTCGGGAATAATGTCCGCTCTCGCCGTCACGAGCGACGCTGGCTCGAGTTGGAGTGCGGTCGGGTCGCCCTGCTCGTCGAGTCCGTGGAATGGCACTGCGGCGGTGGCAATCGCTGTGCCGCGTGAGCTGGCCATCGTCTGCGGCGGATTGGGAGGCGCTGGCTCCGAACCGAAGGGAGTTTATGTGTCACATGATGCTGGAGCAAACTGGACGCCTGAGGCTCAGCTTCCGGCGCTCAACCTCCCCGACCAAGGGGGGCTTCCGTATCAGGACACCGCGGGCATTTCTGCTCCAGCGGCCTCAGAGTTCTGGCTAACGACGCCCAACGAAGTGTCAGTTAGCCGGGACGACGGCCAATCCTGGTCTAACGTGCCCAACGTCAACCTCGGGGGCGGCGGCGCCGTCTTCTCATTTCTCGGTCCACTTGACGGCTGGATGCTGGCCCCGGGTACCGGACTTTGGCGTACAACGGACGGTCGGACCTGGACCGTCGTGGGGTCCTGATGCCTCTCCGCGCTCCCAGTTCTGCTTCCCGGCCTGTCCCATACCTACCCAGTCGCTGCTTGGCGCCCCAGATTTGACAGCCCAACCGGACCCGTCACCTGCGTCCAACGGCGCGTCCATAACTACGCGTACTCGGTCCAGAGTCAGATACACTCTCCCGACTCACTGTTGCCGCGGTCATCTGACTGGGGATCAAAGCTGGCGGTGAATGGACCAGCCGGTCGCGGGGGTAAGCATGGCACTAGAAGTTGAGACGAGGTCCGTTCGTGCAGCTGACGGCCGTGAGTTGTGCGTCGAGACAGCCGGGGTGGTCTCGGGAAGACCCGTACTAGTGCATAACGGAACTCCGAACTCGCGTCACTTGTACGGGCCCTGGGTCGCCGATGCGAACCGTCGGGGCATCAGGCTGATTAGCTATGACCGGCCCGGTTACGGCGGGNNCCCCGGCCATACAGTAGCGGACGGCGCGGCCGACGTTCGGGCGATCACCGAAGCTCTCGGCATCGACCGGCTGGCAATCTGGGGGCTTTCCGGCGGCGGCCCTTACGCGCTCGCTTGCGCGGCTCTGTTACCCGGCTTGGTCGTCGCCGCTGCGACGGTCGGGTCAGTCGCTCCCTATGGAGCTCCTGGCTTGGACTACTTCTCCGGCATGGGTGAGGGCAACGTCGATTCCATCAATCTGTACCTCTCGGACCCGGATGCCGCCCGGAAGAAGGGGAAGGAGGATCGGGATGAGATGCTCCAAGCGTCACCGGTTCAGGTCGCTGAGGTTTTGCAAACCCTGCTTAGTCCGGTTGATGCTGCGGTTCTGACCGGAGACTTCGCGCAGTGGCTCGTCCGCTCCACCCATGAGGGCCTGCGCCAAGGCGATCAGGGATGGTGGGATGACGGGGTGGCACATATGTCGGCGTGGGGGTTCGACCTCGCGTCTATCCGCGTGCCGGTCAAAGTGTGGCACGGCCGCCACGACCGGTTCGTTCCCTTCCAGCATGGCGAGTGGCTGTCCCAGCACGTCTCAGGTGCCACCGCGGAGCTTAGCGAAGAGCAAGGACACCTGACCCTGTTGGTCGCGAAAGTCCCCGACGTGCATGAGTGGCTGCTGGGCAACTTCTAGCATTGATGCCTCCTGGGCACGGTCGCGATCACCATCCATTGACAGTGACAAGAATTGGCATGGCGGCCAGCTCTACTGAATGCGATCGGAGGCGCTCTTGCCCTTGGAGGTCATGGTGCATGCCAGTCTCGAGCGGCTTTGAAAATCGCGGATCTACTCCTCCGGGACCACTCCCGTCGCGACCACCGACCGACCGAGCTTGGCCGCTCGCACCGCGCGTCGTAAGTGACCCTGGCGCGTCGGTTCGGGGGTGCATCTGATTGGACGGCTTCGGTGAGCGTCAGGGGCTTGAAGCCAGTATGCCTCCGGCGGTTTTTGGCCCAATCTCTCTGGTACGGTGACCA
>PKXR01000057.1:4771-7222 GCA_003133485.1 Candidatus Dormiibacterota bacterium | reverse complement strand
CTTCTGTACCGGCTATATGAGAGTTAGGCAACAGTGCCGGACTCCCGATGGAGGTTCTCGTAGTCTACGGGTGTGAGCATTCCGAGGGAGCTGTGCCTGCGGTTGCGGTTGTGCAAGACCTCCAGGTATTCGAAGAGCGCGGTGGACAGCTCGATTCGGGTGCGCCACTTCTGCCGGTTGAGCAGTTCGGTCTGCAACCGGCCTCAGAACGACTCGATGACTGCGTTGTCGTAGCCGTCGCCGATGGTTCCCATGGAAAGCACCAAGCGGGCCTGGCGAACGCGCTCGGTGAAGCTCCAAGACGTGAACTGAGTGCCGTGGTCGGAATGAATAACCGTGCCGGTCGTTGTGGCTCGATTGGTCAGCGCCATGGACAGGGCATTGGTGACCAGCGAGGAGGCCTGATGGGTGTCGATCGACCACCCAACCACCCTCCGGGAGTGGGCGTCGAGCACCACGCAGCAGTAGACTTTGCCCTCTCTCCTAGGGTGCTCGGTGATGTCGGTCACCCAGAGCTGGTTGGGGCATCGCGCGTGAACTTGCGCTGGACCAGATCCTCAAAAGTTGCCACGTTGACTAGGTTTTTCCGATGCTTCCGCACTGGAAGTCCGGCGAGCCCTTCTTCGCCCATGAGCTTTTGCACGGTCTTGCGGGAGATGGCGATGCCCGACCCTCGCCGCAGCTCCGCCCGCACGCGCCTGTACCCGTAGGTGCCCCGGGAGACGCTGTGAGCCTGTCTCATGGCCTGCCGCAGCCACTGACGACGCAGCTCGGCCTGGGAAATCGGCCCCAGCTTCCAGCGGAAATATCCACCCGATGCAACTCCCGGGATCCGGCAGCACTGCTTGGGCCGATAGCCCTGCCCGACCAAGACCGCTATCACCGGGAACTTCCTTTTGGGCGCACCTCGCCCTCCGCGAAGAGAGCTGACGCCTTCTTGCTGATCTCCAGCTCAATCTCGAGATCCCTGATCCGCTTCCTGGCCTGCGCAAGTTCTACCC
Source organism: Candidatus Dormiibacterota bacterium (assembly GCA_003133485.1). The sequence goes on along the minus strand of PKXR01000057.1, from coordinate 6,221 downwards.
GCTCGACGGTTGGCAGGCCGGGACGCTCTCCCCGATCGACCTGGNNTCGCTTACTTGGAGATCAACAGCCAGCTGTCCCACCGGTCTTCCCGACCGGGCCAGGGCGACCGCCCGCCGGCGGAACTCGGCTGCGTACACCTTCGGCATGACCATCTCCCCTTCTGAACGGCTCGATTCTCACAAACCGAGTCAAAAAAAGGGGGGCCAGATCCCCTTGATCAGTTCAAGGGGGTCCGGTCAAGGCTAATCCCGCCAGACGCAGGGGGGAGCCGACATCCTGGGTTATCTCCGCGTGCATAGCCGGGTAGGTCAGTACAACTTGTCGTATGCGGGGATAGTCATAAAGGGCACGAACTCCGGATCCAGTGCCACCGAGGTGAAGAACTCGGCAGCGTCCCGGTAGGAGTCGCCAAGCTCCGCGATCACCTCACGCTGGATCGCTCGCACATGCTCTCGAGAGAGCTTCTGGTGATGGACCCACTGCCAGATCTGCGACCGGGAGATCTCCGCCGTGGCGGCGTCCTCCATCAGGTTATTGATGGCCGCCGCCCCAACCCCCTGGAGCCAGGAGCCGAGGTACTGGATGCCCACCGAGATGTTGAGCCTGACCCCGGCCTCGGTGATCTCCCCGGGGGTGGCCGCCACGTCGAGGAGATCTCGCGCCGTGACCGCCACCTCGTCGCGCCGGCGCTCGACCTGGTGGGGCCGGTCGCCGAGGACCTTGTCGAAGACCTCGCGGGCGACCGGAACCAGGTCCGGATGGGCGACCCAGGTGCCATCGAAACCGTCTCCCACCTCCCGCAGCTTGTCCTCGCGCACCCGCTCCAGCGCCAGTTGGTTGAGGGCCGCGTCCCGGCGGCTGGGGACGAAGGCCGCCATCCCGCCGATGGCGTGGGCCTGCCGTCGGTGGCAGGTCTTAACCAGNNTCGCGAAACTTCTTAATGATCGAGAACATGTAGTCCCACCGGCCGGCGTTCAGCCCGGTCGAGCGCTCTCGCAGCTCATACAAGATCTCTTCCATCTCAAAAGCCGCTAGCACCGTTTCGATCAGCACCGTCGCCCGGATCGCTCCCCGCGCCATTCCCAGGTGATCCTCGGCGATCCCACAGGCCTCGTTCCAGAGCCGAGCCTCCAGGTGGCTTTCCAACTTGGGCAGGTAGAGGTAGGGGCCGGAGCCCCGCTGAAGTAGCCGGTCCCCGCAGTGGAAGACGAAGAGCCCGAAGTCGAACAGGCTGGCCGAGACTGGCTCGCCGTCCACCAGCAGGTGCTTCTCGGGGAGGTGCCAGCCCCGGGGTCGCACGACCAGGGTCGCCGTCTTTTGATTCAGCTGGTAGTGCTTGCCCCCGGACTCCAACGAGATCGTCCGCTCCACAGAGTCGATCAGGTTGCTCTGGCCTTCCAGGCAGTTGGCCCAGGTGGGCGAGTTGGCGTCCTCGAAATCGGCCATGAA
>PKXR01000057.1:0-4692 GCA_003133485.1 Candidatus Dormiibacterota bacterium | reverse complement strand
CGCCGCGCCCCCATCGTGAAGAACTTCGACCCCAGAGACGGAGTTAGCGGGGACTTTCACGCGGCTGGCGTCGTCTCGAACTGGGCCGCTTCAGTCGAGCCCTGCAGCGCCAAGGTGGCGCTCTCGCCCCCGGTGACCGTCTCCAGCACCGAGTCGAAGTAGCCAGCCCCGACCTCTGACTGGTGCCGGGTCGAGGTGTAGCCCTTCTGCTCCAGCTCGAACTCGCGCTGCTGCAGNNGGAAGCCGGCCAGGGTGACGAATTGGAAGCGGTAACCCAGCTCCCCCAGCCGCCACTGGAAGTTAGCCACCTCGGAGTCGCTCAGGTGCTTCTTCCAGTTGAACGACGGCGAACAGTTGTAGGCCAGAATCTTTCCAGGGTACTTGGCGTGGATAGCTTCCGAGAACTGGGCTGCCTCGTCGATGTTGGGGGTGGAGGTTTCGAACCACAAAGCGTCCACGAAGGGGGCGAAGGCCAGCCCGCGGGCGATCACCGGATCGATGCCCGGGTGGACCCGGTAGAAGCCTTCAGAAGTGCGCTCTCCGCTGAGGAACGGCTGGTCTCGAGAATCGATGTCACTGGTCAGCAAGGTGGCACTCAAGGCATCGGTCCTCGCCACCAGCAGGGTCGGGACGTCGAGCACGTCGCTGGCCAGTCGGGCCGCGACCAAGGTCCGCTCGAACTGGCTGGTCGGGACCAGGACCTTGCCTCCCAGGTGGCCGCACTTCTTTTCTGAAGCCAGCTGATCTTCGAAGTGAACCCCGGCGACTCCGTTCTCGATCATCGACTTCATCAGCTCAAAGGCATGCAGGGGGCCACCGAATCCCGCCTCTGCGTCAGCCACGATCGGAACCACCCAGTCACCGTCGTGATGACCCTCGGACCAGGCGATCTGGTCGGCCCTGAGCATGGCGTTGTTGAGCCGGCGGGCCAGCGCCGGGGCGCTGTTGGCCGGATAGAGGCTCTGATCCGGGTAGGTCTCCCCGGCGAGATTCGCGTCCGCAGCGACCTGCCAGCCGGAGAGGTAGATCGCCTTCAGTCCTGCCTTCACCATCTGGACCGCCTGCTGGCCGGTGAGCGCCCCCAGAGCCGGGACGTAGCCAGAGTTGGTCAGCATCCCGTGAAGACGCTCCGCGCCCCGGCGGGCCAGGGTGTGCTCGACGTGGATCGAGCCCTGCAGCCGAATCACCTCCTCGGCCGAGTAAGGCCTGGTGACATCCCGCCAACGGTCGCTCGCCCAGCTGTCCTTCAGTCGCTTCGCAGCGACGGGATCTGTGCCGTTCGGATGTCCCGGGGTGGGTGTCATGAGGTGGTGCCTCCTATCAGGGTGCATGCGGAATAACGCGAAATGGAGGTATCCATTTCAGTAAGCCCGCCGACTGCCGGGCTCTGGGAGCTCCGCTACCGAATCGGCAGGGCGCGACGGGCGGGGTCGCTCCCCTTGGCTCGATAAAACCGACCCTGCGCCCATCTCAAGATCCTAGGGGGGGAACTGAAACCTGTCAAGAACCGGATCTCCAGGAGTCTTGCGGGGTCGCGGCCCCGATGCGGTTCGGGACCGCCGCTGCGTGAGACGCCCAGCTGTCTGCTCAACAGGACTCGGTTCTCCCCAGAACATCCGGTGCCCCTCTGGCGCGGGAACCGGCGTGATCAGTGGCCCGCTGATCCACCGCGAACCGGAATCCCGCTCGAATTAAGCGGCTGCGGCTACTTCTTGATGGAAAAAAGCTACTTAGTGATCGCAGCGCCGGAGTCGAGGTCGAAGAACTGGAGGTGGTCCGTGTCCGGAACAAGCTTCACCGTCTCAGCCACCTTGAGCTGGACTCGGGGGTCGACCCTGGCCACTCCTGGCGCGGTCTTGTCACTCCCTCCGGCACCGATGGCGAGGGGCATGGTTTGGTCCTCCCCCTCGGCCACCGCTCCCTCGGGGCGGATGTGATCGGCCTTGATTCGAAAGTGCACGATGACCTCGGCCCCTAACGACTCCAACAGGTCAATCTCGGCGGGAATCACCGACGGGTTGTCCGGCAGCTCATGGCCGACCGCCAGATGTTCCGGCCGGATCCCCACCGCGACCCGGCGGCCTCGGTAGCTGGCCAGGCCGGGGCGCGCCTCCTGCTGGGAGGGAGGGACGACGATGCGATGGTCCCCCAGCCGGACCGCCATCTGAGCGCCGTCAACTTCCATCTCCCCCTGGTATATGTTCATCGCCGGGGAGCCGATGAAGGCGGCTACGAAAAGGTTGGCGGGGTGGTCGTATAGGGCCTGCGGTGGCTCGCACTGCTGCAACACCCCGTGGGCCAGCACCGCCACCCGGTCGCCCATGGTCATCGCCTCGGTCTGGTCGTGGGTGACGTAGAGGGTGGCCACGCCCAAGCGACGCTGGATCCGCGATACCTCGGCCCTCATCTGGACTCGAAGTTTGGCGTCCAAGTTCGAGAGAGGCTCGTCCATGAGGAAGGCGGCTGGCTCGCGGACCAAGGCGCGACCCATCGCCACCCGCTGGCGCTGGCCGCCGGAGAGGCTGACCGGCTTGATGTTGAGCATGCTCTCCAGCCCTAGCGTCTGGCCAGCCTCCTGAACCCGGCGGTTGATCTCCGCCTTGTCCAGGTGCCGAAGCTTGAGCGAGAAGCCGATGTTCTCGGCGACCGTCATGTGGGGGTAGAGGGCGTAGTTCTGGAAGACCATGGCCACGTCCCGGTCTTTGGGACTCAGGTCGTTGACCACCTTGCCCCCGATCCGGACGGTTCCGCCACTGATTTCCTCGAGTCCCGCCACCATCCGCAGCGCGGTGGTCTTGCCGCAACCTGACGGACCCACCAGCACCATGAACTCGCCGTCAGCCACGTCCAGGCTGAGCTCCGAGACCGCCTGATTTTTATTGGCATAGACCTTGGTCACGTGATCGAGCTCAATGGTCGCCACAGCTGCGGTCCCTCCTAGCCCTTGACGCTACCGGCGGTTAGGCCACTGACGATCCGACGCTGGGCGATCAGCACCAAGATCGCGATCGGAATCGTGATCACCACAACGGCGGCATCGATGCGGTTGAAGTAGGTTTCAAACTGACTCTGTCCGAAGACTACGATCGCCAAGGGCGCGGTGAATTTTGAAGGACTGTCCAGAAAGGAGAGCGCAAACGCAAAGTCGTTCCAGGCCAGGATAAAAGACAGGATCCCCGCGGTGAACACGGCAGGAATTGAGACCGGAATCACCACCTTGCGAAGCGTCTGCAGCCTGGTCGCGCCATCTACCAGCGCGGCCTCCTCGAGTTCCTTCGGTATCTGCGCGAAAAAGTTGCGCAACAGCCAGGTAGCCAAGGGCAGGGTGTAGACCAGGTAAGTGATGATCAGCGGGTAGATGTTGTCCAGCAATCCGAGATCACGGTAGAGCAAGAACAGTGGACCGACCATCGCCAGGACGGGGAAGAATCCAGCCAGCAGGACGAATGTAAGGATCGCTCCCCCCCCCCGGATTGGTAGTCGGGCCAGCGCGTATCCGGCCAGCGAGGCCACCACGACCGTGACCAACGTGGTGCCTAGCGCCACGATCGCGCTGTTGAGCAGCGGCGTCAGAAAGTGGAGCTGGGTGAAGTCGTTGATGTAGGAGGAGAGGGTGAGGTGAGCCGGGATAATCCCATTCGTGCTGCCCACTCCCTGGACGAATTCCGAATTGGATTCCAGGGACGTGCGCAAAATCCAGTAGAAGGGAAAGAGCGCGATGAGCAGCACCACCGCCACCCCCAGGTAAAAGAGCACCTGGCCGCCGATGCGGCGCCGACCCCGCGGGGTACGCCAGCGCCGGACCGCGGGAACTGCGCGCACCGGTACGGACGCCGAGTCGGTGAGCTTAGTGGTGGCTGGCGTGCTGGCCATCAGGTCTTGGGCCTCATCACAAAGACGATAGCGCCCGCCATCAGCAGCGATATGACCACCAGGCTGACGGAAATCGCTCCGCCGAAGCCAAAGTTGGTGTCAACCAAAAACGCCTGCCAATTGAGATAGGAAAGCGTCTCGGTGGTGGTACCAGGACCGCCCCCAGTCATGATGTAGATGATGTCGAACACCAAAAAAGCTTGGAGGGTGCGAAATACCAAAGCCACCATCAATGCAGGACGCAAGAGCGGTAGGGTCATGCGGCGGAATGACTGCCAGGTACTGGCCCCGTCGATGCGCGCGGCCTCATAAACGTCGCTGGGAATTAGCTGCAGTCCCGCCAGCAAGATGATGGCGATGAAGGGAACATTCTTCCAGGCGTCGGCTACTAGCACGGCCGCCCACGCGGTCCACTCCCCTGCCAACCAGGTGGTTTGGGAACCAGGCAAATGCAGGATCCCCAGCAGGTAGTCAACGAAGCCACTTCGAGGGTCGAACATGGTGGTCCAGAGCAGCGCGGAGACCACCGTGGGCACCGCCCAGGGGATGAGGATGGCNNAGCACGCCGCGACCGCGGAAGGCGCGGTGGAGCATGAGAGCTAGGGCCAGCCCGGCAATCGTCTCCAGCACCACCGACACCACCATGAAGCCCAGCGTTCGGAGCAAGGCCTGGGGGAAGCCAGTAGTGGTGAACAGCTCCGCGTAGTTCTTCAGACCGACGAAGTTCTGCGGGGCCCCAGCGCTGCTGAGGATGACGTTGTGGAAGGAGTTCCACAGGTTGTAGGCGAGGGGAAAGCCGGTGACCAGCAACAGCAGTAG
>PKXR01000076.1:861-7335 GCA_003133485.1 Candidatus Dormiibacterota bacterium | reverse complement strand
CCGCGCGCTGTACGCGCCCACCGCCAGCCACAGCCCGGCTACCGCGCGCGGCAGCAAGGACAGCAACGACAGTTGCAAGGAGGTAGTGGTGTAGCCGCTGTAACTGGTCACCAAGAAAAAGATCACGTTGTGCAGACCAGCCGCTATCACAAAGGGCACCATCACCCCCGCGACGACCAGCGCCGCGACGAGGCCGGTGGTGACCGTCAACCACAGCCCCCGCCGGCTAGCTACCACCATCACCAAGCCGCCGGCCGCCAGGTCGGCGAGGGCAGTCTGCTGGATCAGAATGGCGGCTCCGAAGAGCACCCCCGCCAGTCCGGCCCAGACCACCGCCCGGCCACCACCACGTGAGCGCAAAGCGGCCAGGACGGCGATCATCGCCCAAGGAGTCACGCCAACCAGGAAGTTTTCCGGCAGAGCGAGGTCGCCGTTGAAGATCGGGGTTGCCAAGAAGAACGCCGCCAGCACCATGGCCATCCAGACCCGGCGGGGACTGAGCCAGTGCCGGGCCAGGATCCAAGTTCCCACCAGCGCCGCGGCCTCGCTGGCAGTGGAGAGCAGGTGGATGCCGAATTCGCTCGGCCCGGAGATCCCCAAACCGAGCTGGAAGATCCAGAACAGAAGGGGTGGCTTGTTGTTCCAGGTGGTCAGGAACAACACCTTGCCGTGGGCCATCTGCCAAGCCACATTGGCGTACCCCGCCTCATCTGTGTACCAGTGAGGCTCGTAGAGGGACGGCAGCCGCAGAACCAGCAGCAGCACCAGGGGTACGGTCAGGCTCCGAGCGCGCACCAACCGCGACCTAACGGACGAAGGCGCCTGCTCCGCGGCGCCCAGCCACGCTTCCGTCGCACTGTCTAACTGCCCTGCTTCCACGCCCAATCTTCTCCATGCTCCACTGAAGCGGCTCAGCCTTGAGCCAGGCTAACGGGCTATCCCGCCAACCGGGGACGCCGCTGACATTTCCGTCTGCCGGGAAGCGTGGACTTCCAACCTGGGACTTTTCTGAGCGAGCGCCGGAGCCAGTTTGGGCCTACATGCCGACCTTTAGTATGGCTAAACGATGAGGCAGGGAACTCCCCCAAGCCGGGTAGCGGTGACCGGCGGGGCAGGATTCATCGGGACCCACACCGTCCGCGGGCTGCTGGAGCTTGGGGTCGAAACCCTAGTAATCGACGACTTCCGCCACGCCTGCCCGGAACCCGTGCCGGCGGCGGTGACCCTGGTGCGGGCCGATATCGCCTCTGCGGCCGCTCGCCAAGCACTGGTCGATTTTGAACCGGAGGCGATCATCCACCTGGCTGCCCAGGGCGGAGTGAACCGCTCGCTGAAGGACCCCGCCGCCGATGCGGTCGTCAACGTCGTCGGCACCGTCGCGCTGCTGCGCTCAGCGGTAGATGCCAAATGCCCCCGGATCGTGTTCGCCTCGTCCGGTGGCGCCATCTACGGACGAGCGCGACGGCTGCCTAGCCGTGAGGAAGATCGGGCCAAGCCACTCTCCCCCTATGGCGCTGCGAAACTCGCCTGCGAAGGCTACCTAGGCATGTTTTCTCGCACCTTCGGCATTCATTTCGTGGCTCTGAGATACGGCAATGTCTATGGCCCCTTTCAGGACGGCACCGGCGAGGCCGGGGTGGTGGCCATCAGTTCCAACCGGCTCTCTGCGGGGTTAGCCCCGCAGATCACCGGCGATGGTGGGCAGACTAGGGACTTCACTTATGTCTCGGACGTGGCGGCTGCCAACATCTCCGCTCTTACTACCGGCTTCCAGGGCGCGCTCAACATCGGCACCGGACAGGCCACCTCCATAGCGGAGGTGGTGACCACCCTGGCCCAGGTCGCCGGGTTTTCCGGCCACCCAGAGCACATCGCCGGCCGCCCAGGTGAGGTGCGCTCGAATTACTTGAGCCCGGCCCGCGCCGCCCGCCATCTCGGCTGGGCGGCTGGGGTCGCCCTCCTCGACGGACTCGAGACGACCTACCGAAGCCTCGCCGGCGTCAGGTAGCCTCCGCCTCACCTTCCGCGGCCGGTGGCTGCCAGGTGCGAGCCAGGGCCAAGCGCAGCCGCACCAGCTCCCGTACCGCCCTGAGGATCGGGACCAGACGACCGCCGGAGCGCACCCCAGCGATTCTCCGATGATGCTGAATTCCCACCTGCTTAATGATCAGTCCGCTGCGCGTCGCCTTGAAGTACAACTCTGTGTTCAGTAGGGCGGAACGAGACAGAATGGGGCTGGCCACTCGGAGCAGCTCCCGGCGCATGAGCTTGAAGCCGCAGTCGATGTCGCGATAAGAGATGCCGTACAGCAGCCGTACCAGCCNNCGGTGCCAGGGATCGGCTCGGTGGATCCGCCAGCCGGCGATCAGGTCCGCACCGTCGGAGAGCTCTGCCAGTCGGCGCAGATCTCGCGGATCGAACTGCCCATCCCCGTCTACGAAGGCGATCCAGTCTCCGGTCGCGGCCCGGAGGCCGTCCGCCACGGTGATCCCGTAGCCCGACTTGCGGGCATGGGTGACCACCCTCAGGTGATCCACCTGGTCGCCCATCTCGGCCTGAGCAACCACGACCGTGTCGTCCGTGCTCCCGTCATCCACCAGGACGATCTCGAAGGTCCCCGATACCTGGTTGAGCGTCTCCCGGGCCATTGGGATCACTCGGGCCATGTTGGCCGACTCGTTGTAAACCGGGATGACCAGGCTGACCTTTCCCTCCAGCTGAACTTCCCCGGTCTCGATAGCCTCAGCCACGGACCACGCTGATGCCTTGGAGCAGGGTGTAGATCACGACCGGGAAAACTCCCAGAACCAGTGTTCCGGCGGCTGCCAAGGCAACGATTCCCAAACCAGTGCGCGACAGGGCACCGGCCCCCGCTAACTCGCCGGCAACGGCCAGCTCTCCGGGCACGGTGACCCCGGCGGCGTCCGTCACCGCACCGGCCACGGGAACCCCGGTGTACATGACCAAGATCACGCGGAGGTAGTAGAAGAGCGAAACGGCCGAAGTCAGGATTCCCCAGATCGCCAGGGGCAGCTGGCCGTCATGGATGGCCGCCGCGAATAAGAAGAACTTCCCAAAGAATCCNNGAATCCGGCGGTGAGCGGAAACCCGGCTAGGGAGAGCATAAAAACCGACATCAGAGCCGCCAGCACCGGCTGCCGGCGGGCCAATCCGCCCAACTCGGAGTAGCGATCGCAATCCTCTCCCCGGTGGCTCAACAGGGTCACGACGGCGAAGGCGCCGGTATTCATGAAGGCGTACACCGCGAGGTAGTAGAGCGCCGCTTGGGTGCCGTCGGGCTTCCCCACAGCGACGCCGATTAGGATGTAGCCCGCCTGGGCGATCCCTGAGTACGCTAAGAGCCGCTTCAGCGAGTTCTGAGCGACGGCGACCAGGTTGCCGTAGACCATCGAGACTATGGCGACCAGCGCAATGGGGATCTCCCATGCGGACCGGTAGGGGGCGAAAGTCGCGGAGAAGAGTCGCAAGAAAACGGTGAAGGCCGCGACCTTGGTGGCAACCGACATGAACGTGGTCACCAGCACCGGTGAACCCTGATAGACATCGGGCGTCCACCAGTGGAAGGGCGCGGCGGACACCTTGAACAAGAGTCCCACCGCCAGGAGCGCCATGCCCGCCAACAGCATCGGATCGATGGGACCGCGCAGCGCCGAATGGGTGACCGCGGCGTGGATCCCGGTCAGCATGGTGTTGCCGGTCTCGCCGTAGATGAGCGCCATCCCATACACCAAGAACCCGGAGGCGAATCCCCCCAAGAGCAGGTACTTCAGGGCCGCCTCCTGGGGCAGTCGTTCGCCCCTGGCGAACCCCGCCAGCACATATAGAGGAATCGACAGAAGCTCAATCCCCAAGAAGATCACGATCAGGTTGGTCGCCCCGTCCAGCACCAGCATCCCGGCCACCGAGGCCAAGAGCAAGATGTAGTACTCCCCCTCCTCCATCCCCCGACGGCGCAGATACCCGGGACTCAGTGCCACCACTGCCAGCGCCGTCGCCAACACTACGAAGTCCGAGAACAGGGCGAACCGATCGTCGGCGAACGCCCCATCGAAAACCAGCGAATGGACCGGGTTGACCACCCACTGCCCCATCACGGTGCCGAGAGCGGCCAGCAGCGCTACCGCGGTGAGGCCGGGCAGGAGCGGGTGCCCCCGACGCGGAACAGCGAGATCCGCAAGCAGCACCACCACCGACCCAAACCCCACGATCAAGAGCGGCAGAATGCCCACCAGATCTGACCCCGGAATGAAATGGAGCGGGTACCACGGCGGGACGGCTGACGCCAGCTGCGGCATAAATCCACTCATCGCGGTGCCAGCGGTGACGACATCGCCGCCCGGTTGGCCGGGGCGGCGGTCGATGCCGGTGCCCGGTCAACCGCCGACACGTACTGACCCGCGCTGAAGCGGGTGTAGCGAATCACCGGGCCTGGGTAAACGCCAATCACGACGATCAGCGCCAGCAAGGGGGCGAGGACCGCCACCTCGACCCATCTCGCGTCAAGTCGGCCTAGCCCCCCTACAGCCTTCGGGGCGGGACCCGCGTCCCCTCCGTTAGGAGTCCGGATCCGACCCTGGGTGACTCCCTGGTAAAGCCGCAGCATGTAGCAGCACGACAGCACCAACCCGAGGCTTGCCATCACCGCCCAGGCCGGCGACACCTGGAAGGCGCCGAGCAGCGTTAGGAACTCTCCCACNNTCTCCCACGAAAGAATTCAGAAGCGGCATACCCAACCCGGCCAGCGCGGCAACCAGGAAGAGTCCCGCCATGATCGGCATCGATTTGGCTAGGCCACCGATCTCCCGCAGGTCCCGGGTAGCGAAGCGGGACTCGTAGACTCCGACGCAGATGAAAAGCGCAGCAATGATGATGCCGTGATTGATCATCTGGATGATCGCCCCGTTGAGGCCGTCGATATTGAGCGCGAAAATCCCCAGGACGATGAAGCCCAGGTGGCTGATGGAGGCGTACGCCACGATTCGCTTGATGTCCCGCTGGGCTAGAGCGGCGAGCGCGCCGTAGAGGATGCTCACCACTCCGAGCCCCATCATCAGCGGCTGGAAAGTGTGGCTGGCCTGGGGGAAGAGGGTCAGGTCGTAGCGGATGAATCCGAAGGCGCCCAGCTTGCTCACGATGCCCNNTCAAAGAAGAGCAGGAACGAGGTCGGTCCCGAACTGTAGGCGTCCGGGAGCCACGAATGAAACGGGACCAGTGGGATCTTGATCGCGAAAGCGAGAGCGAAGGCCAGGAACATCCAGTCCTGGGGGTTGAGAAAGGCGAAGCTGTGGCCAAAGAGGGTCAGCACCGATCCCCTGGTCGAGTTGACGAAGGCCTCCGCCGACATCAGGGTGGGGACGTCGAATGTGTATACACCGGTCTGGGCACCGGTGATGAAGTAGACGCCGATGATCGCCAGCAGCATGAAGAGACTGCCCGCAACCGTATAGATGATGAACTTGAGCGCTGCCCGGCCCCGATTTTCGTCGCCCCAACCGATCATTAGGAAATAGAGCGGAATCAGGGCGGCTTCCCAGAAGAAATAGAAGAGGATCAGGTCCAGCGACAACAGGACGCCCAGCACTCCGACCTCCGAGAGCAGCATCAGTCCAGCGAAGGCGCGAAGCCGATCGTGTCGGCGGCTTAAGGTGATGGCGGCTAGGAAGAACAGCAGCGCCGCCAGCGCGATCAGCCAAACTGATAGACCGTCAACCCCGACGTGATACGAGAAGTTGATGGGCGGGGGGCCGGCCTGGTTGAGGGCGTTGTTGCCTTCGTTAAACGCGGGATGAGTTGCCGACAAGGAGTTCCCGGTGTGCAGCCACGCCACCTGCTCTTGGTACTGGAAGCTGATCGGCCCGCTGATACCCTTCAGCGATGTCCCCCCGGCGCTGCCACTGAGGTGCGCGTCAGACGTCGGAGGAATCGCCAGAAACGCGACCAGCAATACGCAGGCCAGGCCGAGCGTCGCCCCGGTCGCCACGAGCAGCACCAGCCGCGGCATCTGCGGCCGGTTGCTCGGCGCCGCGAATACCGCCAGCGCCCCCACGACGGGGATCGCCAGGAGGACCGAGAGGATGGGCCAGCTCATGCCAGCCGCAACCCAAGAACCACCAGTCCGATCACCGCGCAGACGAAGAAGATCAGGGAGTAATCGCGAAAGAAGCCGGTCTGCATGCTGCGCACATCGTCGGCGAGGGTCGCCACTCCCCCCTTCACGCCGTTCACCAGGCCGTCGAACAACTGGGGCTCCAGCACCTGCCGCACCAGACCAGCGAAGGCTAGGGTCGGGCGGACCAGCGTCACGTCATAGATCTCGTCCCAGTAGAACTTATGGAGCGAGAGCTGATAGAGCCAGGGCAAGCGCCCGCTGATCAGTTCGGCAGGAATCCACTGGCGTCCGTAAACCGCCCAGGCGAGGGCGAGCCCGCCGAGGCTAAGCAGCGTACCCACCGC
>PKXR01000076.1:248-856 GCA_003133485.1 Candidatus Dormiibacterota bacterium | reverse complement strand
CCGGCACCAGCATCACCGGCCGAGCCTCATCGGCAGAGGCGGCTCGGCTGGAGGCCGGCTGACCCCGGAAAACTATCCACACCACTCGAAATATGTAGAAGCTGGTCAAGACGTTGACCGAGACGCCGAGGACCCAGAGCCAGGGCACCGCCGGCCCCAGCGCCAGGCCCGAGCTGAGCAGTTCCTCCTTGCTGAACCAGCCTGCGAATAGTGGTATTCCCGCCAGGGCCAGCGAGCCCACCAGGAACGCTCCGAAGGTCAGCTTCATCCGCGTCGAGAGTCCGCCCATGGACCGAATGTCCTGTTCATCGTGCAGGGCGTGGATCACGTTTCCGGCGGCCAGNNAGCGCCTTGAAGAAGGCGTGGGTGAAGAGATGGAACATGGCGCCCTGGTAGGCGCCCACGCCGGCGGCGATGAACATGTAGCCGAGCTGCGAACAGGTCGAATAGGCGATGACCCGCTTGATGTCGAACTGGGTGCAGCCGATGATTGCAGCCATCAGGGCGGTGCCGATCCCCACGGCCGCGACGATCCCGGCCGCAATCGGCGCCTGTTGATAGATGGGATGGAAACGCGCGATCAGGTACACCCCCGCGGTCACCATCGT
>PKXR01000076.1:0-203 GCA_003133485.1 Candidatus Dormiibacterota bacterium | reverse complement strand
GTTGTGGGCGTGGGCCCCCGGACCGACGTTGGCGAAGATCGTCTGGAGGTCGACCGTGTGCAGGAGTTGCCCACTACTCCCGCGCAAATTGAGGAAGATCAGGAAGGCCCCGAGGATCAGCCCCACATCGCCGATGACCTGGGTGATGAAGGCCTTGCGGCCCGCAGTCACGGCAGCCGGCCGCTGGTACCAGAAGGCGATCA
>PKXR01000206.1:8461-10799 GCA_003133485.1 Candidatus Dormiibacterota bacterium | reverse complement strand
CACGACGGTCATCCCGAGCCGCTCTCCCGCTTGGACCGCGAGGCTCGACGGAGCTGAGACCGCGCACGTGATCGGTATGCCGGCAACCGCCGCCTTCTGGACGATCTCGAACCCGGCCCGGCCGCTCACGATCAACAGGGCGTCGGTCAGGGGAAGGTGGTTGCGAAGCAAAGCCCTCCCCACCAGTTTGTCCACGGCGTTGTGCCGGCCCACGTCCTCTGCGACGTCGAGGGGCTGGCCGGGCCCTCGAAGTAGGCCGGCCCCGTGGAGACCTCCGGTGGAGTGGAACACCCGCTGTGCCTCCATCAGCAGATCGGGGAGTTGGAAGAGCTCGGGGGCAGGCCAGACGGCGGTGCCCTCCACGTTCGTCTGGACCGCCTGAAGTGCCTCCAGGGTGGCCGTCCCGCAGATGCCACAGGCGCTTGAGGAGGGCAGCGCCCTCTGCCAGCCCAGCGCGCCGTCTGGGAGCGGGGTTCGGAGATGGACGTCGACCAAGTTTTCCGCCTGCGGATCCAGCTGGATGGGAAGTGGGATGTCGTCCAAGTCAGCCTGGCCGCTTGGCGCCAGGCGCAGCTCCGCAATGTCCTCACGGCGATGAATGACCCCTTCCGCGTGGAGCAGCCCCAATGCCAGTTCGACATCGCAGCCCGGAGTCCGGAGCATCACCGCCAGCGGCCGGCCGTCCACCATCAGCTGCAGAGCCTCCTCGCGGGCGACGCTGTCCTCGGCGACTCGGGAGGAGTCGCCGTCGATCTTGGTCACCACCAGCCCCAGCTGGTCGGAACGCCCGAGGCGGCCGGGAGGAGCCACGTCAGCGATCGTACCGCTCGGCTTCACGCTGACTACTAGCAGCCGCACCCATCCGGGCCGCGATGCCCGATTCAGCTACTCGTCGTGGGGGCAGCTGCCGACCGGCTCTCCGTGGTGGCAGCCGCATCGGTCGACGGTTTGCTCCAAGATCAGGTCCCCGTCGGGGAAATTGAGACGGGGTCCGGGCGAAGGATCTGACGGAGCCACTCGCCGGGCCCTCACCACGTAGCACAGTCGGCCGCCGCAGTTCGTGGCAGCTAGCATGTTGGGGTTCCCGGCCCTGACCAGCCGATCCGCTAGCGCCGAAGATTCCGCCTCGTCAATGCGGCGGTGGCCGACCGAGGTGAAGTACGAGCCCTGAGCGAGGTCCAGCGGAGTCCCCGCGAAGCCGGACTTGACCAGCCTGNNGCTGGAAGCTGATCCCGGTCTCCTTCTCGTCGTTGACGATGGCCCAATAGAGCGGCTCGGGTCCCCGGTATTGCGGAAGTCGTGAAGGGTGGACGTTGATCCAGCCCAATCGGGGCACGGCCAGGGCTTTCTCCCGCAGGATCTGATCGAAGCTGGCCACTAAGAAGAGATCGGCCTCCAGCCGACGCAGGGCCACCAGGGAGTCGTACTCATTGATCCGGGCTAGCCGCAACAGAGGCACCCGCATGTGATCGGCGACCTGACTCAGGGCGTTCTCCCCTGAGATCGCGGGGTTGGCCCCCAAACTGGTGGCCAGCCCGACCAGCTCCGCGCCGCTGTCGATCAGCGACAGCAGCAGCGCCAGGCTGTAGTCGGAGGGAAACCCTGCAAAGCCGACTCGTAGCGCCCCCTGGCCGGCCGGCGCTGGCTGACCCGACGGTGCCAGCGGCAGTTTGAGATCGGGAACCATCCTAAAGGAGCGTTTCTGCCACAGCCACTCCTCGATCGCGCCGAGCCAGGGACTGCGTCTAGAGAGGGTGATGGCGGAGGCTGGGACGGTCACCGAATTCCATCGTAGTTGTCAGGGGCGGGTCAAGCGTCACGGTTTCGTTGAGCCTGCGCTACGCGCTTCGCTGCTTTCTGGTGGCAAACTGCAGGGCGGTATGGGTGACGAATCAACATTGGTCCGGGACAACCAGACCCTACACCAGGGATTGGCGGACCTGCGCCAGACGTGGGAGCACGTCGCCCGTGAAGTGGCCCCGGTGGTCCCCGAACTTCCGGGCGTCATCGAGCAGGAGCTGGCTGGGCTGACATTCCCCGATCTGAACGAGGAGACCTTGATCAGGGTCGCCGAGTCGGTGGTCGCCAGAGTGGTCGCTGCCGGGTTCCCGGACGAGGCAACCGAGCTCTACCGGCGGATGGGCCGGGCTATGTACGAGCTGCTGCTGTTGCTGGCTACCCAGGAGGAGATCCGGGGGATGGGCAGCCGGGCTCCGAGCGCCGAGGTGATCAAGCATCTACCGGCTGCTCCCTCCCCGCAGGTCGTGGCGGCCACCCCGGCACCAGAGCTGCCTTCGCGGCCCGCGGCAGCCCCCACAACTTGGCCTCGCTTTCCAGT
>PKXR01000206.1:0-8440 GCA_003133485.1 Candidatus Dormiibacterota bacterium | reverse complement strand
CCGCCAGGCCGGCCCGCGACCAGAACGGCACTGCCCTGGGGGCCGTCTCCGACAAGCCCGCCGCGGCCGCGCTGGTGCGAGAGGCTCCGCCTGCTCAACCATCTCGTCCCGTTGCCAAGCCGCAAACCAAGGAGGCCCCCGCTCCGCGGCCGGTCGCTGAACCGGCGGCCACCTCGGCGGCNNCCCACCGGCGCCACAGCCTCCTCCGGCCGTGGGTCCGCCCCCGGCGCCGCCCGCAGAGCTGGCTCCTTCGTCCGATCCAGTAACCACGCCAGTTCCGTCGGCGGAGCCCTCTCCTGCCCAAAGCTCCGCGCCCATGTCTCCTCCTTCGGCGCCCACCCCGATCCCCAAGGAGTTGACCGAGGCCGAAGCGCCGATGTGGGGATTCGATCCGGCCGCCCGTGAGAGCGAGGTAGCTGAGGAGCCTGTCTCGCCGCCAGTCCGGAATCCGGAGCCGCCAGTTCCGGCCACGGTGGCCGCAGCTTCCCCTTCCCCGGCAGCGGAGGCAACCCGCCCGGCCACCCGACCCGACCACGCTCAGCGGTCCAGCTGGACCGTGAGGCTCTCTCCCAGCCGCCTGACCGAGCAGGAGCGGAAGCTGATTGCGCGCGAGGCTGAGCTCCCCAAGCTCGTAGAAGAGATCGTCGCAACGGCCAAGAACCAGCAGGCGGAGCTCTCGTCCAAGGGCCACGCCCGACGAGCTCTGGAAGCCGCCCGGGTCAAGCTACCTCTGGCCGATGGTGCCGATCCCTCCATTCAGATCCATGAATTGCTGGAGGCAGGACAGCTGGAGGAGGCCGCCACCATGGCCGTGCAGATGGCCACGACCGTGGGCGGGGAGGAGGCTGCCGCCGCGGCCTGCACCGTCGGCGAGGGCATCAAACAAATCAAGGAGGTGGAGCTGGCGGTGCTCTGCTTCACGACCGCGGTGCTCTGCTTCCCGCCTTTCGACCGCGCCTGCTGGCAGCTGTGCTCCCTGTCGGTCGAGCGCCGGGACGCCGTGATGGCCCCGGTCTGGCTGGAGTTCGTCGCCCGGCTCTTGCGGGCGAGGGGTGCCGACATCGATGCCATCTCGGTGTATCGCCAGTTACTCAAGCTGGCTCCTCGGAGGACCGACATCAGAGAGCTGCTCCGCACTTCGTCCCTCACCGGCGTCCTGCCGGACTGAGCCCGGCGCTCGGCTCGGAGCAAGTCCGCGCTAGCCGGCGGTGGAGATGGGGGGGTCGCTCAGGCACTCTTCGTCAGCGCCGCTACCAGCCTCCCGACGTAGCTCCCGGCGAGCCGGGCCGCCTCGGGGCCGGCGCTGCCGGCGTAGGAGTTGACGAGACCGCTGCCGACGATCACCGCATCGCTCCAGCTCGCGACCTCTGCAACCTGAGCGGGGGTGCTGATCCCAAACCCGACCGCCAGCGGCTTGTCCGTGACGTGGCGCATCCGGTCGAGCTGGCCCCGGAGCCAGATGAGGTCGGGACCGGTACCCTCACCGGTCACCCCCAGTCGCGAGACGACATAGACGAACCCGTCGCTGGCGGTGGCGATCTGATTCGCTCGGGCGGGCCCAGTCGTGGGGGACACCAGGAGGGGGAACGGAAGCCCTCGGCAGCGCAGGGACCCGCGCACCTCGTCGATCTCCTCCAGGGTGATGTCGGGAATGATCACTCCAGAGGCGCCGGCGCGGGCGGCGCGTTCAGCGAACCTTTCGACTCCGTAGTGGAAGACGGGATTGAAGTAGGTGAAGAGGATGATCGGCAGCACTTGCTGCAGCCTCTCGACCAGGCCGAAGGTGGCCTCGACGCTCGAGCCGGCGGCGAGCGCCCGTTGCCCCGCCGCAGCGATGGTCGGCCCATCTGCCAAGGGGTCACCGTAGGGGATGCCTAGCTCCAGAACGTCGAGTCCTGCTTCGGCCACTGCGGCGATCACCAGCTCAGTCGTCCTGAGGTCAGGGTCACCAGCGACCAAGTATCCGATCAGAGCCGCCCGATTCTGCTGGCGGGCGTCCCGGAGCCGCTGGCTCAGCCGATCGAGGGCAGGTGTGTCAATCATCGGTCAGGCGAGCCGCGTCGAGCTTCAGCCGCTCCCGTTCCAGGAGCTGGGGAATGTCCTTTTCTCCGCGCCCGCTGAGGTTCACGACGAGGAGGCCACTGGGACCGCTCTGCTCCGCCACTCGGTCCACCAGGGCCAGCGCATGCGAGCTCTCCAGGGCCGGCACGATGCCCTCCCGCTCAGTGCAGCGGTGGAAGGCGGTGACCGCCTCATCGTCGGTCACCCCCAGGTACTGGGCCCGTCCGGTGGCCTTGAGCAGCGCGTGCTCAGGGCCCACGCCGGGGTAGTCCAGGCCGGCGCTGACGGAGTGGGTGCCCACCACCTGACCATCGCCGTCCTGGAGGATGTAGGACTTGGAGCCGTGCAGCACGCCCACCGACCCATACGACAAAGAGGCGGCGTTTTCGCCCAGCCCAGCTCCTCGACCGGCGGCCTCAGCGCCCCACAGCCGAACCTCGGCATCGTCCACGAATCCAGAGAAGATCCCGATTGCGTTGCTGCCCCCACCCACGCAGGCGATCACGTCGGTGGGCAGGCGACCCCACTGCTCCAGGCATTGGCGGCGGGCCTCGACGCCGATCACCTTCTGAAACTCTCGAACCAGGTAGGGATAGGGATGAGGACCGATGGCGCTGCCGATCAAATAGAAGGTGTCGTCGGCCCGGGTGGCCCACTCGCGGATAGCAGCGTTGACCGCATCCTTGAGGGTCTTGGTTCCACTCGCGACCGGGTGGATGGCGGCGCCCAGCAACCTCATCGTGGCGACGTTCATGGCCTGACGCTCGATGTCCAACTCGCCCATGTAAATCTCAACTGGCAAGCCCAGCTTGGCGCCGATAGTGGCGGTCGCCACTCCGTGCTGCCCGGCGCCGGTCTCGGCGATGATCCGCTTCATTCCCATCCGCTTGGCCAAGAGCCCCTGACCGACCGCGTTGTTCACCTTGTGCGCTCCGGTGTGATTCAGGTCCTCACGTTTGAGCAGCACCGTGGCCGCGGCGGTGGGGAAGCGCTGGGCGTGGTATAGGGGAGAGGGCCGACCCACGTAGGTTTGCAGAATCGCGTGATATTCCTGCCAAAAAGCGGCATCCCCGAAGGCCTCGTCTACCGCGGCCTCCAGCTTGCGGACTGGTTGGAAGAGCACCTCGGGGATGTACTGACCCCCGAAGCCTCCGAAGTAACCGCGCTCGTCAGGGGGCTGCATGGGCGCTCCGCACCGCGTTGATGAATTCCTCAAGTTTTACAGGGTCTTTGACACCGTCGGACTCCACCCCCGAGCGGACATCGACGGCATACGGGCGCAGCTGTCGCACGCACGCTCCGACGTTGCTGGGGTCGAGACCGCCGCTGATGACTGCTGATCGCCGCTCGACCAGGGATTGCACCACCGACCAGTCGAAGGTCCTTCCCGAGCCGCCACGAAGTCGAGACGCAGTCTCGAAGATCGGCAGGGCCTCGGGGTAACGCTCCAAGGTGGCTGAGAGATCACCGGCACCCGGTGCGTTCTCGGCGGAAACTGGAAAGACCTTGAGATAGGGCAAGCCCAGATACCGGCAGAGCTCGGGTGGCTCAGAGCCGGAGAACTGGGGGGTCAGGCGGGGCAGAACCGCCAGGGCGTGCTCGAGCTCGGCGGGTGAGGGGTCGATGAAGAACCCGATCACGGAAACCTCGGTCGGCACGTCAGCGGTGGCGAGCGCTCCCTGCTCTGGTGTGATTCGTCGTGGGCTGGGAGCGAAGATAAGACCGATGGCGTTCGCTCCGGCCGCCACCGCGGCCGCAATCTCCCCTGCGGAGGTGCAGCCGCAGATCTTCACCCGCGTGCTGTCCGCCGTGGACTCGGCGCCGAGTTGGGGCGCCCGCGCTGAGGCACCACGTGAGCTTTGCGCGCCGACGCCCTCGAGCTTGTCCAAAGCTACGCTTCCACCGCGCCAACAGCCTTCACGGCCCTTACCCAACCAGCCTTGTCGGCGGCCCGCATGAGAGCCTCGCCAACCAGAAATGACGGGACGCCGGCGTGATAGATCCGTTCGATCTGACCTGTACTTTCGAACCCGCTTTCGCTCACCACCTGGATGCCCGGGGGGACCAGTCCGACAAGGGTCTCCGTGACCGCGGTGTCGGTTCGGAGAGTCCGAAGGTCGCGATTGTTGATCCCCAGCAGGCTGGCCCTGAGCGCCACTGCCCGCCGGAGCTCTGGCGCGGTGTGAACCTCAACCAGGACCTCAATCTGCCACTCCCGGGCCGCGGTAAGCAGGGCGGTGAGCTGCTGGTCGGTGAGGCCGGCGACGATGGCCAGGATGGCGTCCGCTCCGTAGGCGGCGGACTGTACCACCTCGTAAGGAGTGGTCAGGAAGTCCTTCCGCAGCAGGGGGAGCGTGGTGTTCTCCCGGACCAATTTCAGGTAGCTCAACTGCCCCTGGAAGTGGTCTTGCTCGGTCAGAACGCTGATGGCGTCGGCGCCCGCCGCCTGGTAGCTAGCGCCGATCGCGGCCGGGTCAAAATCGCGCGCGATCAGCCCGGCCGAGGGTGAGGCGCGCTTGATCTCGGCGATCAAAGCGGGGGGGCGGGCGCCGGCGAGGGCTGCAGCGAGCGAGCGCCTCTCGTCGGTACTTTCCAGCGCCCTCGCTCGGAGCTCCGCCAGCGGCTCTCTGGCCATCTCGGCATCCAACCGCCGCTGGCGGTCTCGGTAGATCTCGGTCAGCATGTCAGACACCTGCAACCGCCTGAGCGTCCGGGCGGCCCCGCAGCGCGTCCAGCGCCGCCAAAGCCGCTCCCGACCCGAGGCTGGCGCGCGCCAGTACCAGTCCCTCTTCGACGCCGTCGGCGGCACCTGCCACCACCAAGGCTAAAGACGAGTTGAGGGCTACCACATCGGCGCTTGGGGAGCTCTCGCCCCGAAGGATGGCGAGAAGTAGCTTCGCGTTGGTCTGGGCATCGCCGCCCCTCACGTCGTCGAGAGAGGCTCTGATCCCGTAGTCCTCCGGGTGGAGCACCCACCGTCGACTCCCGTCTCTACCGAACTGGGCCACCCAGGTTGGTCCTTCGCCGGCCACCTCGTCCATCCCGCTGGCGGAGTGGACCACCGCGCCCTCCTCGACACCGAGGCCCTGCATAGCGTCCGCTACCAGGTCGACCTGGGCTTCCCCGAAGACCCCCACCAGCTGGCGGTGGGCCCCCGCCGGATTGCAGAGGGGACCCAGCAGGTTGAAGATCGTGCGTACCCCAAGCTCTCGGCGCAGCCCGTTTGCCGCTTTCATCACCGGGTGGTAGCGGGGAGCGAACAGGAAAGCGATTCGATGGGAGGTGAGCAATTCCGCCGCTGCTGCCGGTTCGCGGTCGAGCGGAACTCCCAATGCCTCTAGCACGTCGGCGCTGCCACAGGTGCTGGAGGCGGCTCGATTCCCGTGCTTGGCGACCGGAATGCCGGCTCCGGCCACTACTAGAGCGGCCGCAGTGGAGATGTTGATGCTCTGGGTGCCGTCACCACCGGTGCCGACGATGTCGATCACCAAGGGCAATTGGTGTTCCAAGCGAACCGCCCGCTCGCGCATCGCGGTGGCGGCGCCGATCACCTCTTCGATGGTCTCGCCGCGGGCGGCCAGAGCGATCAGAAGCCCGGCCGCTTGGGCGCTGGTGATCGTCTCGTCGATGATCGCACCCACAGTGGCCGCGCTCTCCGCGGCGGACATGGTCCCGCCCTGGAGCAGCCGGCGCAGCAATTGAGGGTAGTCCTCCATCAGGGAGCGGTCCCGGGGCGACGTAGACGACGGCTCACCGAGGCCGCTCCGGCAGCACAGGCGCCGTGCGACGCGCATCTACCGCCTCCGGGCGCCAAGGCGGCGGCCCTACTCTCGGTCGAAGCCGCTGCTGTCATCGAATAGCTCATCCGGACGTCTCCTCCTGAAATGAAAAAAGCCCCGGGCAGTGCCCAGGGCTCGGTGGTCGCTTGCGCTTTTGTGACTAGGCGCGCGACGGCACCGAACCCGCTTCGGGCCAGTACCACCGCCGACTCGAGAAGAATCGAGTAGTCACTGTTCCGCGATTCTGGACTACGGCTGGGCCTAGAGTCAATCAGGCCCTTTCCGCCCCGGCTCGCGAGGACCGCACCGCTGAAGCGGACGCTGGGCCGGAACAGCGGGCTTGACTCTCAGCTACAGGTTCCCGCAGAATCCGCGACCTATGGTCAAGACGAGCGCGCTGGTCTGGTGGTGGAGCTGGCCCGATGGGGGTGAAGTGTCCGCACGCGACTAACCGTCTGACCGACGAGCGAACACCAAGCCCCGGAACCCTCCGGGGCTTTTTCTTTTGTCTCAATGGGAGTTGTGATGCTGGCCTCATTGGAAATCCTGCCCGACCGACAGACCTCGCAGGCGACCGCCGCGGAGTTCCCTTTGGTCCCAATCTGGGCGGAACTCCCGATGGGGGAGCTGCGCCCAGTCGAGGTGTTCCAAGCCCTCGCTGGTGACGGTCCGGGCATGTTGCTCGAGGAGTTGGATCTTTCCGGTAACTCGGTTGGGTTCACCATCGTCGGCGGGGAGCCAGCCGCGCTGGTGATCGCCGATCGCTCAGGGGTGCGCGTCGACGCACTCCGGCGGCCACTTCCCATCGGCGATGGGGTATTCAGTTGCCCGGGCGAAGACGTGATGTCAGCGCTCAATCGCCTCGCCGCCGCACTACGAGCTCCTCAGCTCCCCAATCTGCCTACCATGAGCGGTGGTTTGGCCGGGCTGCTCTGCTATGAAGCGGCCGCGCTCATCGACGGGCTGGCTTATCCGGTGGGCCGAGGGAGACAGTCGGTCGACCCCATCACCTTCATGGTCCTGGACCGGGTGGTTGTCTTCGATCATCGCCGGGGCAAGGTTGTCCTGGTCGCGCACATTCCCGCGGGCACCGACTACGGAACCGGGTCGGCTGCCTTGGAGGAGATGGCGGCGAAGATCCGCGGCGGGCGACAGATACCTGCTTCGTCGTCGTCCCGTCAGACCCTGGCGGTCGCCCCCAACATCTCGGTGGAGATGTACCAGGCCGGGGTCCGCCGGATCAAGGAGGACATCGTGGCCGGGGAGATCTATCAAGCGGTTCTCTCGAGGCGTCTCACCGCTCCGGCGCGCGAAGGTGGACTGGACATCTATCAACGACTGCGCCAAGTGAATCCCTCTCCGGCGATGTTCTTCCTCCGAGTCCCGGGGGTGGAGCTGGCGGGTTCCTCCCCGGAGCCGCTGGTCAAGGTTCAGGGGCGCAAGATCACCACCCGGCCGATCGCCGGGACTCGTCGGCGCGGAGAGGATGAGCTTGAGGATCAGCTGCTCGAGCAGGAGTTGCTGACCGATCCCAAAGAGCTGGCGGAGCACGCCATGCTGGTGGATCTCGCTCGCAACGACGTGGGCAAGATCTGCACCCCGGGAACCGTCGTTCCGACCGATCTGCTGCACGTCCAGCGCTTCCCGCGGGTCATGCACATCGTCAGCAACGTCACCGGGGAGCTGGCCGAGGGCCGAACTGCCCTCGATGCCCTGGCCGCGGTCTTCCCGGCAGGAACTGTGACCGGCGCCCCCAAACGGCGGGCCATGGAGATCATTGCGCGGGAGGAGCCGACCGCGAGAGGTCCCTACGCGGGGGCTTGCGGATACCTGACGTTTTACGGCGACCTGGAGTTCTGCATCACCATCCGCACCGCGGTCGTGACCGGGGGTCAGGTGCACGTGCAGGCGGGCGCCGGGATAGTCAGCGACTCCGACCCGGCTCAGGAGCTGGCCGAGACCGAGGCCAAGGCCTCCGCCATCCTGGCGGCGATCGGGGGCGGCCCCCAGGTAGCGCCATGATCTTGGTCGTCGATCATCAGGACTCGTTCGTCTACAACCTGGTGCAGGTGGTGGCGTCCACCGGGCGCGCAGTGGCGGTGGTCGGCTCGGAGAGCGCGTCGGCCTCGGAGCTGGCCTCCCGTCGGCCTGACGCTGTGATTCTTTCCCCAGGCCCGGGACGGCCGGAGCGCGCCGGCTGCTTCGTCGACCTGATTCTTGCCCTTCCCGACGACATCCCGCTGCTCGGGGTGTGCCTAGGGCACCAGGCGCTTGCGACCGCCTTCGGGGCCAAGGTGGTCCGAGCCCCCCAGCCGGTCCATGGCAAGACCAGTCCCATCTACCACGACGGCAAGGGGATCTTCGCGGGCCTGACCTCGCCGCTGGAGGGTGGCCGTTACCACTCACTGGTCGTGGAGAGATCCTCGCTTCCGGAGGAGTTGGCGGTGACCGCCGAGACCGAGGACGGATTGGTGATGGGCATGGAGCACCGCCGGCTGCCGCGGTTCGGGGTCCAATTTCATCCCGAGTCGATCCTCACCCCGGAGGGGCCGGCTCTCATCTCGCGCTTCCTGGACCTGGTCGGGGACCCGGTCTGATGC
>PKXR01000228.1:5199-5367 GCA_003133485.1 Candidatus Dormiibacterota bacterium | reverse complement strand
CGACGGTGACCAGGTCGCCGCCGACATCGGAGACCACGACCCCGGTCGCGACCCCCACCCGGTCCTCGGCCTCGGCTGAGTCGTGGTCGAAGCGAGCCGGACCCAGGTACTCGATGAGGTCGTCGGGCTGCACTCGGATCCCCTTGAGCTCGGGGTTCTCCACCAATC
>PKXR01000228.1:4998-5151 GCA_003133485.1 Candidatus Dormiibacterota bacterium | reverse complement strand
CGATCCCCAGCTTCTCCTCCTCCGTGTAGCCGGTGATCTGGATGATCTCCATCCGGTCACGCAGCGGTGCGGAGATGGTGTCGATCACGTTGGCAGTGGTGATGAAGAGCACCTGGGAGAGGTCGTACGCCACCTCCAGGTAGTGGTCCGAGA
>PKXR01000228.1:0-4881 GCA_003133485.1 Candidatus Dormiibacterota bacterium | reverse complement strand
CGCGGATCTCGGCCTCGTCCCGGATCCCACCGAGTGAGACTCGGACCAGCTTCCGGCCCAGAGCTCGCGCGATGCTTCGGCCCAGCGAGGTCTTCCCCACACCGGGGGGACCCACGAAGCAGAGGATCGGCGTCTGCAGAGGATGGGGCTGCGGTCCGACCTCTTCAACGGCCGGTTCGGCAGCCGGTTCAGCGGGCGGATCAGCCGCGGCCTCGGGAGCCGGGGTCGGGGCCGGAGCGGACTCAGCCAGCGCGGCGGCCAACTCCCGGCGCTCCAGGACGCGCTTGCGGACCGCCATCCACTCCAGGATTCGCTCTTTGACCTTGGGCAGCCCGTAGTGGTCTTCGTCAAGGATCCGAGCCGCCTCGCGGATGTCCACCCGCTCCTGGCCGGCGTCCTTCCAGGGCAGGTCGACCAGCCATTCCACATAGGTGCGCACAATGCCCACCTCAGGCGAGGCACTAGGCAGCGACTCCAACCGGTCCAGCTCCTTGAGGGCGCGGGAGTGGACTGTCTCCGGCATCCCAGCGGCATCGATCCGCTCCCGCAAGTCGTCCTCGGCGGTGGCCTCTCCGCCCACCTCGGCCAGCTCCTTGCGGATGGCCTTGAGCTGCTCGCGGAGGATCGCTTCGCGCTGGCCCTGGTTGATGGTCTGGGCAACGTCCTGCTGGATCTTGTTGCGCAATTGGGCCACCTCCAGCTGGCGGGCTAGCAGCGGCACCAGGCCCCGCAGCCGCCGCTCGACGTCGGGCTCCTGGAGCAGCGCGATCCGGTCCAGGGGGTCGAGGTCCGGAGCGGTCCCGGTCAGATCGGCGACCTTGCCCGGCTCCTTGGCACGCGCCACCGCCACCGCCAGCTCCGGGGGAACTGCGGCGCCGGCGGCCACATAGTCGGCGAACATCTGCCGCACCGAGCCTGCCAGAGCGTCGATCTCGGTCCCCACCGGTTCGGTATCCGGCAGTTCCACGAACTTGGCGGTCCAGACGTCACCGACCTCGAGCTCAATGAGGCGCACCCGGCGCAGTCCCTCAACCAAAACCTGAGCCCCGGCCGTGCCCCTCCGGAAGGCGCCAATCTGAGCCACGGTGGCAACCGGATAGAGGTCGAGCAGCTGGACCTCGTCCAACTCGCTCTGGCGCTGAACCGCCAGCACCACCTTGCCCTCGGCCGCCACGGCGGCCTCNNTTCGCTGCCGACAAACGCCGCCCCCGCGATCCCGGCCCGCGCCGAGAGGGGCCAGCTGATGGGGCAGGACGACGTTGTCGCGGAGCGGCACGAGCGGCAGTGACTCGATCTCCGGGGTGCGGGATTCCCGCCGACGCGCGGGAGCGCCGCTCTCTTCGCTCTGCTCTTTGACTGCGCTCAAGGTTTCACTCCAGGGTCGCGGGGGGACCGGGCACTTCCCGGCAAAGTCGAGTGTGCCCGTCCGCCCAGCTGGCCAAACCTGGGCTCAGGCGCCGGCTTTGACCCTGGCCTCGGCCGCGTGCTTGAGGGAGGCCACCTCGGCCTCCACGCTCCGGGTCGCCCACCCCTGGAGCGCCCGCTCCAGCAGGGGGGTGATCAGCGGGTAGCCGAAGTCGTATTCCTCCTGGTGGGTGAGGAGCACACCGTGCTCCTGCGCCTCGTAAAGGAAGACCGCGTGGAAGTCCTTGAGGCGGCCCTCGAGCATAGTCAGCTCGATCTGGTTCTCGCCTAGCGTGTAGCGGGCCCTGATGAAGGACTTGAAGGGGCCCAGGTGGCCGTTGATCCGAGCTACCAGCTCGTTCTCCCCCCGCGACTCGACCACCATGTCTTGCACCTTGGTGTCGCCGTAGGCGTAGGCGGTGGGATCGAGGATCGCCTGGCGGACCGTCTCGAGGGGAGCATCGACCAGCACGCTGGCCCTGGCGATCATCATCTCTAGACCTCCTCCCCCGGATGCAAGCTGACCTTGATCGCCGACCCACGGCCGGGGTTGGCGGCCAGCGCAAAGGCGGCTCGGTAGCGGCCCAAAGGAAAGCGATGGGTGCACCAGCGGCCCAGCTCCTCACCGCGCTCGTCCAGGATCTGAAGCGCCCGGTCCAGTAGATGGGGCGGGCCTTCACTGCTCGCGCTGAGCCCGTA
Source organism: Candidatus Dormiibacterota bacterium (assembly GCA_003133485.1). The sequence goes on along the minus strand of PKXR01000228.1, from coordinate 2,778 downwards.
GCCGTTGGAGCCGATGATCTCCGCCTCCTTGTAGTACGCGAGGGTGGTCTCAGTCCGGGCCGGCTTGGCCACCCCAACCACCACGATACGGCCCCTAGGAGCCAGGCACCGAAGCGCCAGCTCGGTGGTGGCGCGACTGCCGATGGAGTCCAGGACCACCGCCGCTCCCGACCCGAGGGTCCAGGGTCCGCCCCGCCATGGTCGCACCAGCCGGGCGCCGGTCTTCTGAGCCACCGCCGGGATGACCTTCGCGGCCGCGATCGGAAGCGACTCCGCGCCGAGCGCGGAGATCAGCCCTTGCTGATGGGGCCAGGCCGCCGTGACCCATACCGGCAGGTCGGGCCACTTGGTCCGGGCGGCCAGGGTGAGTCCCAGTCCGATGGTGCCCGCTCCCAGGACCAAGATGGGGCCGTCGGCCTCCGCTCCCGCGCGCTCGACCGCATGGAGCCCGACCGCCAGAGGGTCGGCCAGGACTGCCAGCTGCGGATTCAGACCGTCGGGGAGGCGGTGGCACTGACTGGGATGGGCGTGAAGGACCTCGGCGAATCCCCCGGGTAGGCCACGAATGTTGCCCAGGTGCAGCCCCCGGCCGCTGCCCCACGGGCCGCCGTCAGGCTGGCAGCGGCAATGTGGCGGGAATCCCCTGGCGCAGGCCGGGCAGAGTTGCTCCAAGCCTCTCGCGACACAGCCGACCCAGGGGTCCAGCGCCACCAGCTGGCCGGGCGTGAGCGAGGACTGGGAGCCGGGGTCTTCGACGCGGGCCACCACCTCATGGCCCGGTACGTGAGGAAACGACACCAGTCCGCTGAGCGGGTTGTCGGCGGCCGCCTGGAGCAGGACCTCTTTGACATCGCTGCCGCAGATGCCGGCCCACAGAACCCGCAGCCGGACCCATTCCGGGCCGGGCGCCACAGGTTCGGGGAGCTCGCGGAGTGCGAGCAGCGAAAGTGGTCCGAGCGCCCAATCTGGGCGAATTCGGGAGGCGATGCCAGCCAGCGGCAGGCGGTGAGGGGCAGGATCGAATACCAGCGCACGCACGGGGCTAACGTTAGCGGGGTCGGCGACACCCTCCCGACCGCCGCCCTCCTCCTCAGGTACCTAAGCGAACATAACAGTCGGGTAAGATTGGGATCAGATCTCGTAACGAGCGCTGAGATCGGCCTCGAGTAGCGTCAGGACGGGTGATTGTTTAGGTCCGTTAACGGACCGCCGCTTGGGAGAGGGCCGAAAGTGAACACCGTTCGCCCCCGGCACACCGGCTTCTGCTTCGGGGTTCGCGACGCCCTGCAGCTGACGTCCGATGCCCTTCGCCCTGGTGAGGAGACTGTCGCCCTCGGTCAGGTCGTGCACAACGCGAGAGCCCTTGAAGAACTGGAGCAAAGGGGGCTCGGTCGAGCCGACCAGCTGCCGGACGCGGGCGGCCCTCAGGTGGTGGTGACCGCCCACGGGGCAACTCCCCAGCTCTTCGAGGAGGCCAACCTCCGAGGTCTGAAGGTGGTCGACACCACCTGCCCATTGGTCAGGCGGGTCCAGCGTCACGCCACTCAGCTCGCCGAATCCGGGCTGCCGGTTGTGGTGGTCGGGGACGCCGCTCACTCCGAGGTCCGCGCGGTGATCGGCTGGGCGGCCCAGCGCCCCGGGTCGGAGGTGGTGGTGGTAGCCACCGAGGCCGAGGCGGACCAGCTTCCCTGGCGCGAGAGCCTGGGAGTGGTCTCCCAGAGCACCTTCCCCCAGCCCCGCTTCCAGCAGATCGTGGCTCGGCTGCGGCTGCGCTCGGGAGAGGTTGAGGTCCGCGACACCACCTGCCCGGTAGTCAATCAACGCCAGCGGGAGGCGGTCACTGGGCTCCTNNGCTGGACCAGGCCGACGTGGTGCTGGTGGTGGGAGGCCGAGGATCCGCCAATACCAAGGCGCTGGCGGAGACCTGCTCCGAGCGACGCCCCACCTTCCACGTCGAGTCGGCCGACGAGATCGAGCCGAACTGGTTCCAGCCGGGGCAGCGGGTGGGGATCACTTCTGGGACCTCGACTCCCAGCTGGGTGGTGGACGAGGTAGAGGCAGCCTGCCGTGATCTCTAATGAGGCACAGTTGGCCGAGAGCGACCGCTCCGGTGGCCTCGCACGTGGCGCCCAGGCGATCCTGGGCCGATATCAGGATCGGATCCAAGCGGGGCTGACCCGGGTGATGGGCACCCTTCCCGTGGAGGTGCGCGAGCCCGCCCGGTATCACGTTGGTCTGCTTCCGGGCGCCCGGCCGGGGAAGGCGCTGCGCCCCACCCTGACCCTGCTGCTGGCGGAGGCCCTCGGCGCTACCCCGGAGTCTTCCCTGCCGCTGGCGCTGGCGGTGCAGCTGGTGCATGACTTCTCGCTGCTCCACGACGACATCGTCGACGGTGACCGTTCCCGGCGCGGTCAGCCCGCCCTCTGGGTGAGAGACGGCATGCCGGCCGCGCTCAACACCGGTGACGCGCTGCTGACCGCCGCCTTCTTCGTGATCTCGACTGCCGACCTGCCGTCGCGGACCAGCGCCCGGGGAACCCGCCGGCTCAGCNNTCCCCCGCGGCCAGCCTGCCTCAGTATCTGAACATGGTGGAGCGCAAGACCGGGGCTCTGATGGGTGCCGCCGCGGCCCTGGGCGGGATTGCCGCCGGAGCCTCAGTGGCCACCGTCGATGCCTGTGAGAGCTTTGGACGCACGTTGGGCGTCGCCTTCCAGCTGCGCGACGACGTGCTGGGAGTGTTCGGCGACAGCGCCGAGACCGGCAAGCCGGTCGGCAACG
>PKXR01000222.1 GCA_003133485.1 Candidatus Dormiibacterota bacterium | reverse complement strand
TCCGCGCCTCGCCCCGCCAGGCCGACGTCATGATCGTGGCGGGCCGGGTCTCCCAGAAGATGGGACCGGTCCTGCGCCAGATCTATGACCAGATGCCCGACCCTAAGTGGGTGATCTCGATGGGGGCGTGCGCCTCCTGTGGGGGGATTTTCAACAACTACGCGATCATCCAAGGCGTCGACAAAGTTGTGCCCGTGGATGTCTTCATCCCCGGTTGCCCGCCTCGTCCGGAAGGTCTCCTGGACGCGGTGATCAAGTTGCAGAAGAAGATTGCTGCCACGCCGGTGAGCAGCATCAGGGGGTAGGCGCCTGTCCCCGAGACCAGCTCCTCGGCGACCGCGGGCCGCTGCCGCCTCGGCTGAGCGGGGTTCCAGGGCAGCTCAGCTTCTAAAGAAGGTGCTGCCGGCAGGCACGTTGGAGGTAAGCCTGGAGCGGGGCCAGGCGAAGGTCGCCATTGCTACCGACCGTCTCTTGGAATCGGTGGCAGCTCTGCAGTCGGACCCGAGCACTCTCTACGAGATGGCCATCTGTATGACCTGCATCGACTGGCCTGAACGCGAGATGCGGTTTGATCTGGTCTATCTATTGCGCTCCCTGGTTCACAATGACCTGGCCTGGATCAGCGTCCAGGCTTCGGCGAGCTCTGACGTCCCGTCGCTTGCGGGGATTTATCCCGGGATGGAGTGGCACGAGCGAGAGTGCTTCGACCTCTTTGGGATCAACTTCACGGGGCATCCCAACCTGACTCGGATCCTGCTTCCCGATGACTGGGAGGGTCACCCGCTCCGCAAGGACTACGTCTCCTTCGGCGAGCCGGTCGCGTTCACTCACAACATCGAGTGGGCGCTCTCTTCCCAAGACCGTCCCGAGTACCTTCCCGGAGCCACCCGGGGCGCGGTGGAGCGTCCCTGATGGCGATCCTGCCTCCCCCCGTCGGAGACGGCACCCCGCCGGACCTGGTCCCGCGCCAGGAGGGTATCCCGCGGTTCCGCCCTGCCGGCACGGGGGAGTTCCTCGACAAGATCGAGCCCGCGAACGAACTCATGGAGATCAACATGGGCCCGCAGCACCCGAGCACCCATGGGGTGCTGCGGCTGGTACTGGGCCTGGATGGCGAACGGGTTCGCAGCTGCCGGGCTGACATCGGTTACCTCCACACCGGATTTGAGAAGAGCTTCGAGTCGCACACCTATCAGCAGTGCATCCCGCTGACCGATCGTATGGATTACCTGTCCCCGCCCATGAACAACCTAGGCTTCGCCCTCGCCGTCGAGGAGTTGTTGGAGCTGGAGATTCCCCTCCGCGGGCAGTACATCCGGGTGATCGTGGTCGAGCTGTCTCGGATCGCGAGCCACCTGGTCTGGCTCGGCACCCACGCTCTGGACCTCGGGGCCACGACCATGTTCATGTACTGCTGGCGGGAACGAGATCGGATCCTCGACATCCTGGAGTGGATCTCCGGCGTGCGGATGATGACTAGCTTCATCCGGGTGGGTGGGTTGATGGCGGACGTGCCAGAGGAATTCGTCCCCATGGTCCGCGCGTTCACCGCCGACTTCCCGCAAAAGGTGGACGAGTACGAGGGACTGCTGACAGCGAATCCGATTTGGCGCCAGCGCACCATTGGCCTGGGCGTCATCAGCGCGGCCGATGCGCTGGGATTTGGATGTAGCGGCCCGACCCTTCGGGGGTCCGGCGTGCCTTATGACGTACGGAGGGCCAACCCATACTCGAGCTACGACCACTTTGAGTTCGAGGTGCCGATCGGGCTCAACGGTGATGTATACGACCGCTACCTGATTCGGGTCAGAGAGATGAGAGAGTCCTGCCGGATCATCGATCAGGCGGTCAAGGTTCTTCCCGGCGGACCTACGAATACCTCGGACCGCAAAGTGACCTTGCCCCCACGGTCCGAAATCGACACGTCGATGGAGTCGCTGATTCACCACTTCAAGCTCACCACCGAAGGGTTCCGGCCTCCTCCGGGGAGCATCTATCACGCGATCGAAAGCCCGCGCGGCGAGCTCGGATNNGCTCTCCACACGATGGTCAAAGATGAACTGGTGGCCGATGCGGTGGCCGTCGTAGGCAGCATCGACATCACCCTGGGAGACGTGGACCGGTAGTTCCCGACTCAAGCTGGGCGGCTAGACGGTAGCTCTCTTCTGATCCCCTGAGCGGAACACTCCCGGCAGAACCAGGACGCCCTCCAAGACCGCCAGCAGGACCAGCGCGCTGGCGATCCGAGGCACGAATTCGGCCACTGAAGGTGGTGACGTGAACAGCCACGCGATCAGCGCAGGTACGCCGATCGCGGGCACGATCGCGAAACGGCGCACGCGCGCCCCCATGCCGTAGTAGACAAACATGTTGAGGAAGGTCAGCCCCACAACCCCGATCGCAAAGATGGGCAGCAACGAGGTGTCGCGTACGTACTGGTGGCCGAGCACGATCCTGAGCAGGTGGGGCGACAGCAGCCAGTAGGCCAACAGCGCCACGGCATCTACCGCGCCGAGCGCCGCCAAGGCCTGGAGGAGCAGTCTGCGCCGGGCCGAGACGGTGGCGGCGGCGGCAACCCTGGGGTACATCACTGCGCTGAGGCTGCTGGTCCCGTAGAAGATAATCTTTCCCATCACTGAGAGCCCTGAGTAAAGCCCGGCCCCTCCCGCGGAGAGAACGTGGCGAGCGGCGACCACGTCGATGTTGTTAAAGAGAGGGGCAGTGGCGGCCCCTGCGACCACGGTGAAATCGACCAGACGACCGGGGTTGCCCGCAGGCCGTCTGAGGTGGGCTCCGGGGTGACGCGGGTAGACGGCGGAGCTGAGGGCTCCTCCCATCGTGGCAATCGGTACGGCCGCAGATCCCAGATGGAGGTGAAGGAACACTACCGCCAGGACCACCACAGTGCCGCCGTACAAGACGAGGTTGAGCGCCAATCGGCGAAAGTCTCGGGACCCCTGGAGGTAGCCGCGCTGGGCGCCGCCGTAGGCGGACAAGGGGCCCGCCACCACGGTCACCGCCAGCACTTCGGGATGGGGGAGGTGCAGTAAGAACGCGAGCAAGAAGTCGACCGGGATCATGATTGCCGTAAGCGCCAGCCCGATCCTCCAAGCGCTACGCCGCAGGTCGGCCCAGCGTTCGATCGCGGGGACCCCGCGCGCGACGGTGCCAGCTACCTGCCGCGCCGCGCCGGCAGCGACCACGAAGGTGGTGGTGTAGAGGAGATTGAGCACCGCGACCACTGA
>PKXR01000008.1:6777-10658 GCA_003133485.1 Candidatus Dormiibacterota bacterium | reverse complement strand
CTGCCCACGGGAGGTGGTGCACTCATGGTGAGCACAACTCTAGCACCACCACGCGGCGGACTGGCCATTGCACCAGACGTTCTGAGGTCGACCACCAGTCCGTCCAAAATCAATCGTGGGGCCACCACCCGGCGGGTACCGGTACAGCTCGCAGCACCACATATCGCCGACAGCAAGCTACGGAGTCGGCAAGCATGACGCGGTCACGTCGGCGCCTCGTGCGAAATGATCCGCTGCAACGTCCCGGTACAGGCGATCGCTGTGCAGAATATCGCGAACGCACAACTGATCACTATGATTATCAGAGCTACCCAGAGCGCCAGAGTTTGTGCGTAATGAACCGCGCAGAGGACGGCAACCACGACCCCTCCGATTGCGGCTAGATAAGAGATCCACAGGGTCGCCGGAGTGACCCAAGTGGTACTAAGAGAGCCTGATTCGGACGTGGAAAAAAAGATCCTCATCGCGAAGTCAGCCAAACTCACGAGCCATCTGAAGTTGTTCCAAGTTGGAGGCGGCGATTCCGGAATTCGGGTTAGCCGATTGGGCATACCGGTCTCCTCGGATCTAATTGTGGCGTTGCGATACGGCTCTGGCTCGCCCTTACTTGGATCTTAGTCACCCGGTCTGAGGTGGCCGGTAGAGGGTCGTGATTGCTCTCGCCTGTCCGGCAGCTGTCCACGTCCGATTTCGGTTTGAGATAAACCCGCCGACGAAGGTTGGCGCGATGATTGTGGGGCTGTAACCGGCGTATTACCAGGCCCGACCATCGTTGACGTTCCGCTCGCCTGCACCGCAGGCCACCGCAGGGGCCGTGGCGTAGTCCGGCCCGATGGAAAAGTCGCCAGGTACTTCATCCTCCAGAGTGCCTAGCCAGCGCTGGGTGGTGGGTAATACCCCGGAACGACCCCAGCCACCTGCGGCCCCCAACCGCCTGGACCTCTGAGAACCCATGGTTGATCTCAGCCATGGGCGCCAGACTTGTACCATCGGGCAGATCAGCTCATATTCCGCGCTGACGACTAAGAATCGCGGCCACCGACCCGGCGCAGCTTGGTGGTCGCCGGGCAGCCGGACGCCGAGGAGCCCAGATGGCCGACCCGAACCTGAGCGACGAGGAGCGCCGTGCCGCGTTCGAGACGGGGCCGTTCCACGTCACCCGCAGACATCTATGGCTGGCGGCCGGCGTGGCGGTGATCCTAGGCGTCGTAGGCGCCTTCCTCGGGATCGTAGCTCCGGACGGCGGCGGTCCCGCGGCCGCCCGACCCAGCGCCCCTCCATCTTCAAGCCTGGCGACAACGCCCTCTCTTGGCCTGGCCAACTTCATGGAACTCTCCCAGCTGAGCGGCAAGCGGGCTCCTATCTTCACCCTAACTGACCAGAATGGGCATGAGATCTCGCTGAGGTCCCTGAGGGGGATGAGCGTCGTCCTCAGCTTCGTTGACGATCGGTGCGGAGCCCTTTGCCCGGTGCTGGACGAGGAACTCGTCGACGCCTGGCGTGATCTGGGCTCCGACGGGAGCCACGTGATCTTCTTAGCCGTCAACGTCGATGCAGCCGCGATCAGCGTGGGCGATCTTCGTAGCTACTCCTCGGCTCATGGTCTATCCGCGATTTCGCAATGGCACTTCCTCACTGGCGATAGCGCAGCTCTTTCTAAGGTTTGGGGCGCCTTCGACATCACTGTGGACTCCGGGCCTGCGGGCGGTCCGGTGGCATACAGTCCTGCGATCTATTTCATCAGCCCAGATGGTGACGAGGAATACCGAGCCACGCCCTTCGCCAATCAGCTCGCCAACGGCACTGGCACGCTTCCAGTGGCCAACGTCCGGCGGTTTGGGTCCGGCATCGCGGCGTACGCACTACGCCTCATCTCCGGAGCCGGCTGAACCTGTGTCCACGAGCTCGACTGGCCCCACCGGCGTGTCTCCCAGCTCGGTCGCGCCGAAGCCCCCGCGTCCTTGGTGGAGGGGACGGGGGGCGATCGTGGCGGCAGCCACAGTTCTCGTCGTACTCGTCGCGGTGGTCACTGATCTCCCAGGCCCCGCGACCCACTCCGCCACCGTGGATTCGGTCCAGTCGACCCTCCAGGAAATCGCAGGTGACGTGGCGCCTTGCAGCTACGCGCTCAAGGAGTCGTTCGGACTCGAGCACGACCTGCTGAGCGGCGACCTGAGCCCGTCCAAGCAGAGCCTGGCAAGGGGATTTCTTCAAGATGACTACGACGCTTGCTCCTACACGGACGACAGCCTCGGTGACCTCGCCAGCTTGGGGACGGCCGGCTCTGGCACCGGCGCCTCTCTGACCCGCATCGCGTCCACGTCGCTCACGTGGTGCGTCCAGGACGCCTTCAGAGCAATTGCCTATGGCGTCCGTCTAACCCAGCACGAAGATGTCATCGCCAACGAAAATCGCTTCACAGCAGAAGAGTCAGTCCTCAATGAGCAGCGAAGCAAGGTCCAGTCCGAGCTAGCAGCTCTCGGACGGCAGCTGAAGACAACCGAACTCACCCACATCAAGCTATGGCAGGCTCCGTGAGCGATCCCTGCGGCGCACTTGCTGGCACGCCGGGGCGTTCCTCCCGAACGGAGCGCCAGCGCTCGAGCGCCCTGGGCCGTTGAGCGTGCCGATCTGTGGCCCGTCCGAAGAATCGGACCCACTCCACGGCCCTTGCCCGGACCGCCTCTGTGGGGGAGAGAAGGCATCGGATAACCCACACGACGGTACCTACTTGACGAGAAGGGGACGTGGCCGGTGCCCCGGCGCGCCCAACTACCGAGACTCCTCCCTCGCAGCAGTCAGCAAGCCGGCCTAGCCAGGACCTCAGGGACTAGCGGCGGGGCTGACGGTGGAGGTAACCCAACAAACAGACGATCAGGAAGACGCTGAGCGGGAACCCGACAGTTAGCACCTGGAAGCTGAACGCCGACCCAGTCACGATTCCACCTCAAGTGCGGCGGTATTCACCAGACCGATCCCTGGCCCTTCATACGACATAAAACAATACCAAGAAGATCAGCTCGATCAGAACTGCGAATGCGAGGAAGAAGCGGAAGCACTCGACGTTGGCCCGGAATAACCGGGCAACCGGATCGGTGGAGCGCGCAGCACCGCCATCGCCCGCGATCAGGCGGCGCAGCCGCAACTCTCTCGCCAAGAGAGTCTCCGCCCAGTACGCGGTCCCCAGAATGAAGGCGGTGTTGATCACCGCCCAACCCACAAAGCACGATGCGTACCCGCTTGAGCCCGGGTAGAAGGGAAGCATGCCCAAGAGCTCCCCTAGCTGGAGTCCCGCCCCCAGCAGGAGGAGTGACACGGCCAACCAGCCACAGATCTGCCAATCGGTGGTCGATCCTCGGCGAAGCCTTTGGACCGCCATGTAGCTCAGCCAGGCCGCCAGGATCACCGCCACGAAAATGATGGCCCCGGCCACTCGCGGGGCGGTGACGTCGTGGGGGCGCCAGAGACCCTCACTGTCCACCGACCGGAGATAGAAGTAGGCGAACGCCAAGGCCGCGAAGGCGAACGTCAGGATACCGATCAGGAGCCGACCTCCAGACCAGATCGCACCCTCCTGAGCCTGGAGTTCGTACTCAAACTCCTCGGCAGGGCCGTTCAGGTGCTTGGGGACGCCCGACCCTCCATAGGCAGGCGTATTAGCCACTGGCGAACTCCCCCACTCCACCAGGGAAGGAGGTACCTAGATCGGCCACGGGCGGCGCGTTCTCCTCGCCGTAACGGTACGGATCCGAGACCACGACCGGGATCCTAGCGAAGTTCCCTGGTGGTGGTGGCGACGATACCTGCCACTCCAAGCCCCGGGAAAGCCAGGGATTCTCCGGACACCGCTTGGGTTCGATGAAGATCGACCAGATGAAGTT
>PKXR01000008.1:6347-6630 GCA_003133485.1 Candidatus Dormiibacterota bacterium | reverse complement strand
CCCATGATCGTGTAGTGGAAGTGAGCGAGCACGAAGAAAGACCCATGCACAGTCACGTCGACCGGCACATCGGAGAGGTAGACCCCGGTGATGCCCCCTATCAGGAAGTTGAAGAAAAAGGCAAGCGCAAATAGCATCGGGACTTCGAAGCGCATCTTCGCTTTCCAAAGCGTCCCCATCCCCATGAGGAAGATCAATCCGGTGGGGATCGAGATGAGCTCGGTCGTCAGCATGAATAGGGGGCGCATGTCGGGATCAATCCCGCTCTGGAAGAGGTGGTGCT
>PKXR01000008.1:3102-6289 GCA_003133485.1 Candidatus Dormiibacterota bacterium | reverse complement strand
CCGAAGAACCAGAAGAGGTTCTCCCAGAGGAAGGAACTGCCACCGTGGTCGTTCACAAAGAAAGCTGTCTCGGCGGCTCGGTCAAGGACCCCAAAGAAGCAGGCGATGAAGAGCCAAGGAGTGGCCAGCGTCATCAGTCCGGTGGTCAGGAGCATCGACCAGACGAACATCGGCATCCGCGACCAAGTCATTCCGGGCGCACGGTAATGGATGATGGTGGTGGCCAGGTTGAACCCGGCCATGATCATCGCGACCCCGATGATGGCGAAGCCGACCAGGTAGCAATCGATGCCCGCCATGTCCTGGGTCTGGAGCGGAGCGTAGCCGGTCCAACCGGTGTCGAAACCCCCGAATCCAAAGGAGGTGACGATGCACATCAGGCCGGTAATGAACATCCAGAACGAGGCGGCTTCAATGCGGGGGAATGCCATCCGCCGGGATCCGATCATGAGCGGTACAAAGTAATTGCCCAGCGGCCCCAGGACCAGAGAACTGGCCATCATCATCATGATCGTCCCGTGGGCACTGACGATCTGCAGGTAGACGTCCGGGCTGATGATGTGATTGGTCGGCGACAACAACTCCGTGCGGATGCCCATGGCCAGGAGGCCACCGGTGAAGAGGAATAGCAGCACGCCGATCAGGTACTGCAGCCCCACCACTTTGTGGTCGACCGTGAACTTGAAGTAGCGGATCCAGCCTTGCTCGTAGGCCGGTTCCGTGGCCTCCAGCCCCAGCATCTTGGCGATTGGGTAGTTGAGGGCTCCGATTCCCCCGAGCCAACCCAGGAGAGCGAAGATCAGCCCGAGTACCGCCGCCCAGTCATTCTGGAAAATGACGGCTGATTCGATCCTGTTGCCAATCCAGGTACCCAGCCAGAAGCCGACAAATAGACCGATGAGGGCCGTACCGATGTGCTGACCCATCCACGCGGGTCGCCGCCGTGAGGGCACGTCCAAGGGAGCCGGCTGAAGTGCGTCAGGCGGAGGAGCGACTGAAACCGTCTGCGTCACTGCACTGCCCTCCCTGACCCGAGCGCCGCGATCCGGAGTCCACGCGCGCGCTGGATGAAAGCTGCACCAAAACCGTCCCCCTCCCTGTCTTTCGGTCGCACGGCCACGCTATCGGCCCTTCTCTTTATAGGGTGCGGCCTCTTCCTTCGAGAACTGATCCTGGCCCGGCCCATAGGGATAACGATTGCCCTCCGCAGCGCCGAAGGCCGCCGGATTGGCCGATGGCGTGTAGGTCAACGAGTACGTAGGCAGTGTGCGCGTCAAAGGTGCCATGCGCTTTTCAGTCGCGGTTGCCCAGGCAACGAAGCCGGCCTTCGGGACCACCTTGCCGTAGTCGAACATCGCCCCATGCCAGATTCCGCAGAGTTCGTCGCAGCGAACGACGAAGCCTCCGGTCTTGAGTGCTTCCGTATAGGCAATGTTGTCGCTGTCTGGGTTGGCGTCAGCCTTGACGCCCAACTGGTAGGCCCAGAAGTCGTGGATGACGTCGAGGGAGGTTACGTGGAATTCAATTGGCGTATCGAGCGGCAAGATGAGATCGGTCGTCTCGAACCCCCCATAGGAGGGATACCGATAGGTCCATCGCCACTGCTGACCGATTACCTGGACCTGCAGGACGTGGTTGGAACTTATCGTCCAGATCGGCGCCTGACCCTCACCACCACCTGCCCCAGCTGGCGCAACCAACTGGTACGTGCCGAAGCCGAACACCGCCATCACGATCGCTGAACTCACCGCGAGCCACGCGATCTGGACTCCTGCGTGACCACGTAGCGGCGGCCCATCGGTGATGGGGTCGCCTTTGTGATGGTGCCAGCTGATGGTGGCATAGACAAAGTAGATCCAAATGGCCAGGACCACGGGGATGGCGATGACTGAGAGCACGTTGGCATCGAACGAGGCACCCGTGGCCGAGGTGGTCATATTCCCCGGTGGCATGTGGGGCCCCACTAAGAACCAGAACAGCAGATCCACGACCACTGAGAGCACGAACCACGGAACGATGATGTTCCGCCAATGGTGTTCGCCCGGAGCGCCAGCCATCCCCCCGCCTGGTCTGGCAGCTGTACTCAAGCGCTAACTACCTTCAGGAATCCCGTCATGTGGCCGATCGTCGCCATCGGGCCACCCTGGCCGTCGAAATACGAGAACCCGCAAGGGATCTCACACTGCCAGTTGTAGATCCCCGGCCCAGGGGTCATGAAGCTGAACTTGGTGATCGTGTGGTAGTAGTTCGTCGTGCAGGCCGACGCCGGGCAGAGGTGGTTCAGCGGAGTCAGTGGCGAGAGGCCCTGGAAGGGCACGTCAATCCCCAACTGGGGAACGGTGAACGAGTGTCCCACGTAGGGGAAGGTGTTGGAGTCCATCACTGACACCGTCTCGGTTTTCCCGCTCAACTCCTGGACCGTGATCTTGTTGCCGATGATCCCCGACACCCCTCCGAAGAACTCGTTCCGGAAAGGGTCGCCGGTGTCGTACTCGTAAGCGGTTACGTTGATCCGGGTGTGGGCGGGAAATTCCCAGAGCGTCGACTCCACCCACTTGCCGCCGGGGGTCTTGGCCATGTAGGTGACTGACGGGGCCTCCGGCCCGAAGCCAGTGGCGCCATTCGTTTGAACCGACATGTTTATCGCGGATCCTGCTGAATGGCCAGACGCATAGTCGATGTACTGGGGGTTCCCTTCCGCTCCCGCCGAGTGGTTCGCGATGTTGATCACGAAGAAGGCGGCTCCGAAGGCCGCGATTCCGACTAGGATCGCGGCCACTGCCAGCCTGGCGGTCCTAGTCATCGCAGGCACCAGCCAGCCACCGCGACAGCCTGGACCACGATGCTGATCTCGCTACCACTGTCCCCCAGTTGGCCCTTGGCTAGATTCGCAGACTGTCGAGCGGAGGCCGGGTTGGAGTCGGATCCGATCGAGTTCGCTGGATCGGAGGTGATCACCAGCCGGACTTCCCCCGGCAGCCGACGCCGGACAATAGCGACATTCTAGATACCGGGGCCTCCCTGTGCAACCCATTGCCGTCGATGAGGAGATATCCCCAGGGTGTCCCGGAGATCCCAGTTGACGCTCGGTAGGTCCTGAAACAGAGATCTATACTCGGCTCGATGGTCAGTCCAAGTGACGACGCGGAGTTGGCCAGGATGCTAGGTCTAACTGGCGACGCAGAGG
>PKXR01000008.1:0-3077 GCA_003133485.1 Candidatus Dormiibacterota bacterium | reverse complement strand
CTCCGCGAGCAACTCCTGAGTGGGTACTTCCAGCGAGGACGGCAACCTACTCCACCGCTCCGCCGATCACTCTCGCTATGGGAAGCCACCTCGTGATCCGCCTTTGTGAGCCGGCCAAAGTCGCTGCGTCCTAACTCGGGGTCCCTGCGGAAGTTGCCCAGCAGCTGACGGGTTAGCCAGACAGCTGCTCAGTAGCTCGTCACTCCGCCGCCGCACTGGAGACTTCGCGGCCGAGCCACTGGGCTTCTGGGGCCGCGCGACGCGCGTCGCAGATGCCTCTTCACCCACCTTCCTCAACGCCCGGGTGAGCCCCCTGCTGCTACTAACCAACCTCGCCCGGCGGTCCGGGTCTCGCCCGGCCGCGCAGCATCGCGTCGATGAGGGCGTCGCCGCCGCCTACCTCTTGGATCGCCTTTCTGATCACGAAGACCAGTGCGGGAATCGCCCAGAAGTCACCGCACACCCACAGGACCGCAGCCCCAATCTGCTGGTCGGCGAAGGGAGCCAGGGTTACCCCGGGCACATGGTCATAGACCGAGTACCACGAGCTGTTGCTGAAAATGCTCATCGACATGGCCAGAACGATCATGACGATGTTGGTCATCACGATTGCCCAGATCTGACCCAGGGCGGTGAGTTTCGGTTTGATCGGGAACGACGGGATGATCTGGAGCCAGAAAAAGACTCCCGCCAGGAAGAAACTCGAGTGCATGAGCCAGATATGGACTGCCTGGTTCCGCTCGGCCAGGTCGAAGAGTGGCGGCAGGTGCCAGGCGACCATGACCACGTTGAACACCACCACCGCCACCACGCCCCGATTGAGGAACCTTCCCAGGGCGCGCAACGGGCGCGCCCAGTCACTCAGCATCACCGCTCTGCCGACGGCCCGCCTAACCCTCAGTGGAAAGGCGAACAGCAGCGGGTGCCAGGGGGCACCGAGCACGATGAGAATCGGAGCGAAGAACATGATCAGAATGTGCTGAATCATGTGAATGAAGAAGTACTTGTCGGCCCAGTAATCGAGTGGAGAAGCTACGGCGAGGATCAGCAGGATCAGTCCCGCGTAGAAGGCCAACGAGTGCAGGCGTCGCGGGGCCACGCGCTCCGGCTTTGATCTCGTCTCGAGGCGGCGGAGGCCGAGTTCGTGGAGCGCCACCAGCAGGACCGCAATGACGATGAACGGGTCGAAGGACCAGTGCTGAATCAGCATCCGCTCGTGACCTTTAGCCGGGAGTCCCCGTAAAGTGAACTAGCAGTGGGCACTCTGCAGCCCGACCTGAGGGAGGCCGCCGCTGACCGCCCAGCCTGGGCCGGACCCGCGGTCTCGCTGCCCGCCATCGCGCGGGAGTGGAGCCGGATCGGCTGCATCGGCTTCGGCGGGCCACCTACCCACATCGACCTGCTCCGCCGCCTATGCGTGGACGACCGACACTGGATTGAGTCGCGCGAGTTCGAGGACGGGATCGCGGCGACCAATCTCTTGCCCGGGCCAGCATCGACACAGCTGGCGATCTTCTGTGCCTGGCGACTGCGGGGAACGGCGGGCGCCCTCGTCGGCGGCGTCTGCTTCAGCGTCCCGGGCCAGGTGCTCATCCTCGGCTTGTCGGCCGTCTTCCTGGCATCGCATCCTCCCCTCTGGATCATCGGAGCGGCTGCCGGAGCGGGCGCTGCCGTGCCCGCCGTGGCGGTGATGGCAGCTCTGGGCTTGGTTCCAGCCAGCTGGAGGCGCATCGGTTTGAGATCGCGCCAGCACGCCCGGTAGCTCATCTACGCTCTCCTCGGGGGCGCGGCCGCCACGTCGATCGGCCCCTATCTCGTGCTTGTGCTACTGGCCTGCGGCTTGGCAGAGATAGTAGTCCGGCGAGAAAGTCGACCGACGGCAGCGAGTACAGCCCGAGCTCTAGGACCTCTGGTCGCTGGCCACGCGGCCGCAGCCGGCGGCCTGGGAACGCTCGGCCTGGGTGGCGTTCAAAGTCGGGGCACTCTCCTACGGTGGAGGGTTCGTGATCGTGCCGCTGATGCAACACGACGCCGTGACCACCTACCACTGGATGACGGCAGCCCAGTTTCTCAATGCGGTTGCGCTCGGGCAGATCACGCCGGGGCCGGTCGTCCTGACCGTATCTGCCGTCGGCTACGCCGCAACAGGGATTGGGGGTGGCTTACTGGCTGCACTGGTTTCGTTCACACCGTCGTTCCTCTTTGTCCTTCTCGGAGGTCCACGATTCGATCAAATTCGGGCGAACATCACCGTGCAGTCGTTCCTTACCGGGGCAGGACCCGCTGTGATCGGTGCCATTGCTGGATCGGCGATACCCCTTGGCCTTTCGTTCCAGCATCTCTGGCAGATCCCGGTTCTAGCCGGCGCCGTGGTCTGGCTGTTCCTCGCCAGGCGAGGAGTCGTGAGCAGCCTTCTCATCGCTGGTTCCGTCGGCATCATTTTGGCTCTGGTGGGGGTCCCGGCGTGACTGTTCCTCGGTGTGCCCCCTAACATCGAACCTGGAGGACTCATGGGTAGCCCGCACGTGCTGGAGTGGGGCAGCTCGCGCTCAGCAAGCACGCGTCGGCAGATAACGCGCCCTGACCCGGTGGTCGGGGGCACTCTCAGCGGTCTTCATGCTGCTCCTCAACGATCCAATACGGACGCACCCACGTGATTACTTCGGGATCGTCGGGTTCGATCCAACCAGCGTGACAGTCTCGGCAAATGAAGGTATCGGCCATCAGCTCAGTGTCATCCCACACAAGGGGGTGAATCTCTAACTGTTCCTTCGGTTGCTCCGGATCGCACCCCCACATCAGATGCCCTGAACCACAGGCAGGGCAGGCTTCCGGATTGCCGTGAACTGACACGTTGTCCCCTAGACGAATGTCCTGTTTGGCATGTCGGGAGAGGACCTCATCGGCAATCTTTAGCGGGATTTTCGGACGACCACGTGGGGGTGCTGTCCCGATCTCATTCTCGGCCACTCCTAGAGCCTGCCACGTGCGAAAGCAATGCGAGCCGGGCATCCCGAGGTGCCGGTAGGCCACGGCTGATAAGCGACCCTTTCCCGGTGTTAGGTGGCACCACTGCC
>PKXR01000116.1 GCA_003133485.1 Candidatus Dormiibacterota bacterium | reverse complement strand
CCTCCACCATCAGTGCGCCGGTGACATTTGGCAAGATCTCTAGGATCACCATTTTCACCCGGCGGAGTCCGATCGCCTCTCCGTAGCGTATGAAGTCTCGCTCTACCACGCTCATCGCGGCGCCCCTTATCACTCGCAGCGTGCGCGGAAGGTGGGACACTCCCACGGCTACGATTATCAGCCACTGCTGGGGGCCGAGAATGCTGACGAACATCAAGCTAAGAACGATGGCAGGAAATGCCAGCAGCACATCGGCGAAGCGCATAACGATCGCGTCCAGCCAGCCGCGGACGTAAGCTAGCCAGCAGCCTAGTAAGGCGCCTAAGCCGACGCCCCATATCGTCGCAGCTGCCGAAAGTGCCAGGAGGTCCCGGCCCCCTGCTAGGAACCGGCTCAATACGTCTCGCCCAAGCACGTCGGTGCCAAACGGGGCTGCCTTGGAGCTTCCGCTGAACGCTGGCTCAACGAAGGCGGTAGGAGAGTGAGGTGTCGCCAAGGGGCCGACTAGCGCGATCAGCATCACCGGCACGGTGAGCGCGATCCCGGCTTGAACGCGGCGACTAGATAAGATGCGTTGCCAGTTGCGGTCGCCCCAACTCATGGGCGCCGCGATCGCGGCTGCTGAAGCGTAGGTCACCGGGTCGACCGCCGGACGCGTGGGTTCATCGCCAAGGTGATGATGTCAGCGACGAGGTTGACGCCAACGTAGAACACCGCAATGAAGAGACATGCAGCCTGGATTACCGGCAGGTCCCGGTTGGATACGGCGTTCACCAGAGCCGCACCGAGACCAGGGTACCCGAATACGTCCTCGACTACTACCACTCCGCCAGCGAGATATGCCAGTTGAAGAGCAGTGACCTGCGCTATCGCGCCGAGCGCGTTAGGGATCGCGTGATACAGAATCACGCGGCGCATGGACAGGCCCCCCAGTTTAGCGTACTGGACGTACTCGCTATTGAGGATCTCGATCATCGTTCCTCTGGTGATGCGGACGATATATGGGATGATGGCGAGAGCCAAGGTGAGTATCGGCAGCACCAACTGGGCCGGATCGTCCCAGACGGGCCCATTGGTCACTTCGGTAGCAGTGGCTGGGAACACGTGGAAGAGTCCGGTGCTGAGGAAGATCACGAGGATGGTACCGATCACGAATTCCGGCAACGCCGCCAAGCCGATGGTAACGGCTGAGAAGAAGTGGTCAGCGAGTCCCTCGCTACGAAGGGCCAGAACAGCCCCCGTGAAGACGGCTACGGGCACTCCGATTAGCGACGCGCCCACCATCAGGACCAGTGAGTTGACAATCATCGGTCCCAGGTACTGAGTCACCGGAAGGCCGTTGCTTAGTGACTTGCCGAACTGAAGCCGCACCACGCCGGAGATCCAACGTAAATATTGGCTCAGAGGCGAGCCGTTCAGGTGGAGCTCGGCGCGCAAGACCGTCAAGCGCTCTGGTGTGGCGGTCTTGCCAAGGATGGCTTGTGCGGCATCCCCGGGGAGGGTCTGGGTCGCTAGAAAGACCAAAATAGAAACGAGAAACAGCACCAATACCACTTGGAGCACCCGCCGCCAGACTATTCCTCGAAAGCTCATCACCCTGCCCTCGGGGCGGGCGCGCCCACTACTCCAGCCAGACCTTCCGGAAGCCGAACGTGGTGAGCGCGAACCCGCTTCGTTCTGGGACCAAGCCTTTGACCCTCTTTTTAGTGCCGTCGATGATGTTGTACCAGCCCCAGTTTATGTAACCGCCCTCGTTCCACTCAATCGTTTGAGCCGCATGGATCAGTTCAGTCTGCTTTGAGCCAGTTGGGGTCGCGTAGGCCTCCTGCACGAGTTTGAGCCATTTAGCATTTGCCCAGTGGGTTTCGTTGTACGGGGATGTGGGCTCCATGCTGTCCGCCGCCTGCAGGAGGTAGATCCTAGTAGCCCAGTAACTCTGTGACAAGGGGCTGACCAGGAAGTACCGGTCGAAAAAGGTGGTTGGATCGGTCTGAAGTAGACTAATCTTGATCCCAGACGCCTGCAGCTGTGAGACGAAGGCCTCCGCTTGGTCCACGAGGCCGATGTTCACCGCGGAAGTCACGATCTGGACGGACAAATCCTCCTGGCCAGCCTTCTTCAGCAGGCTTCTAGCCTGAGCCACGTCCCGGGCTCGCTGTGGAAGCGCATGGTCGTAGGCGGAGTCGTACCGGCCGAAGATGTCGTTTGCGCNNTCTCCGCAACCATCTTGGGCCGGTCGACTAGGAGCCGAAACGCCTGGCGAACCCGTACGTCGTCGAACGGCGCTATGTCGGTGCGCATCGTGATGGGGTTCCAACTCCCGGTCTGGGAGTTGATCACTTGCAGGCCGGAGTGGCTGGTGACTACCCGGATTTGGCTGTTAGGTACGCCTTCGATACAGTCCACCTGGCCGCTCAGCAGAGCGTTGACTCGGGCGGTGTCGTCGGTGAGGTCTACAACGATCAACTCATCCAAATAGGGCTCGGGCGCCCGCCAGTAGTTGTCATTGCGGACGAACACACTGCTCACCCCCGGGGTGAAACTCTGGAATTTGAACGGCCCTGTTCCAATCGGGTGGTGTACGTTCCACCCAGGAGGGATCACCCGGATGGCAGCAGTTCCGGGCTCAGCGAGGACATCTGCCAATGGCGAGTAGGGCGCGTCGAAGGTCAGTTGCACCGTGTAGGTGTCGAGAGCCTTGATGCCGCTGCTGCTCAGTGCAGCCAGGCGCGTAGCCCCGGCTGCGAGGTTGGTGGGATTAATTACGTACTGTAGCGTGTAAACAACATCCGAAGAGGTGAAGGGCTTGCCGTTGGAGAATTCGATCCCGTGGCGGAGGTGGAGAATCCAGGTTCGTTCCCCGTTGGAGGACTCGACGCGTTCCAACAACGCGGGCTGCACCTCGTATTGAGGGCTATAGCAAAGCAAGGTCTCATTAATCTGAATGACCCGACAGATGTCGGCATCGTATACGGCGTTTTCAGCGTTAAGCGAGTCAGCGGACGATCCTCCGACGACTCCCACGCGCAAGGTACCGCCTCGCTTGGGAGTAGCCGCGAGAAGTGTCGCCTTGGTGCTCTGTTGTTGTGGGCCGCGCGCCCCCATCAGCATGGGTCCCGCAGCGACGGATGCGGCACCGACGGCGGATGCCTTGAGAAACGTTCTCCTAGTCAGCCGACGCGCATCTCCCAGATTCTCAGCGTCGTAGATGGGGAACTCCACCGGGCTCTCCCGGCTCACCCGGGGAGCTCGAGACTGAAGGCATGACCCTTGAGTCGCTCATTGCCGCGGTCAGTGATCAAGATGGGTTCTCCAACGAATAGGTCTACGGGCCCTGAGGGGGTATCAACCGTGCGGTGTAGCATGTAGAAAAAGGTCATTCCCGACTCAAGAATGTGCGAGTCGGTTCGTTTGATGCGCAGATTATCGAGCCAAGTTGGAGGGTATCCGATTCCAGTGCCATAACCGATGTGGCGACCCGGAGAATACATACCGTGCCCGTCAAGGAAGGTGTTCACCTTGCCCGCAAGCTCCGATGTCGAGTCGCCGGGCTTGAGGCCCTCGAGTCCAGCGTCCAGTCCCTGGGTCAGCACGATGTAGGCGGCAGCGATGTTGGATGGCGCGTCGCCGATCCACTTCGAGTTCACCCCGACTGCGTGGTAGCGGCGAAAGCAGCCGCCGATCTCAAAGACAAACGGCTCGTTGTTCTTGATCTTGCGCGAGGTGGCCGCGCCATGAGTCTGCGACAGGGTTCGCGGCCCGGATGCGGTCGGCGGAAGGATGGCGGGTGTATCACCGCCGGCGGCGAAACTCGCGGTCATCGACTGCGCTAGTACCTCAGTCTCAGCTACGCCTGGTAGCATTGCTTTGAAGGCTGCTTCGAAACCTGCGTCCATGACGCCGGCCGCCCGCTTCATGTACTCGATCTCAGCTGGCGATTTGCGAAGGCGCAGTTCTGTGATGAGGTCCGAGGCGTCGACCAACTCACACTTCCCGGCCAGAGCCGTCCTCAGAGCCTCGTAGTAGGCCGGCAGCAGAGCGTGCGACTTTAACTCAATCCCGATACGCTTCGACGAGTTCAGAAGGCCACTATCATGGAGCACATCCACAGTCACCTTGGCTGGATCATCGGCCGAGTCGTCGCGCCAGTTCCTCATCTCCTCGACGAAATGTAATCCCTCGATGAAGTTGCGGTCGGCCTCCCGACAGACCACCTTCACCTTTTCAGAATCCGCTCGGAGGATCGCCGTTTGGTACACCCAGTACCCTAGCTGGTCGTACCCGAAAAGGTAATACATGCTCTCCTGGTGGAAGAGGAGAATCGCGTCGAGCTGCGCATCGTTCAGAGCTCGGTGCGCATTTCCAATCCGCGTTCGGTATTCGACGTCGTCGAAAGGAAGCGGCATCCCAATGATGTTTTGGGTAGTTGGCGCCACGATTGATCCCTCCGGAGCCCGCAACGGTACTTGACTGGGCGAGAGACCGAGACTGGGTCGAAACGGAGACGCGCCCGCTATCTCGGCACTATAGCCACTCGTCGACACACCGGTAATGGCTCGAGAACCCAATACGGGATCCGGCAACTGTGCGTGCACGACAATGTTGGCTGGTGACAAGGCGGGATGCGAAAACTGTGCGCAAGCGACAATGTGAAGTCACTGCCGCCTCCGTAGTTGAGCTCGAGGGCACCGGCAGTGAATCAGAGCGTGGGGTGAGTCGATGGGTAGGACAGTCACTCACTCGCTCGCTCGCTAGGTGCCCTTGAACGATCCCCCTGCCTCCGGCCGTCGATCCCGGACACCAAGCAGGACTTCACAACAAGCGCAGCGCACGTCAGCCGTCAACCACCATGGACCGGGCGAAGTCCTCGACCAAATCGCGACCCTCGGCCGGCCAACCACACACCAGATACCCGGTGCCCGCCCTGCGGTGAGCCTCGACCTCTTTGCCGGTCGCTCTGAGGTCGCTGGTGATTGAGAGGGAGCTGGCTCGGGTGATGTCGCCCGGCTCGCGTCCGGCGCGCTCCGCTGCCTGGGCCACAATCTCCCACTTGCGAGATAGCACGCCAGCGTCGCCGTAGCAGTGCCAGACGTCGGCCAACCGGCCGGCCAGTGGCAGCATCCGGGACTCGCCTGAGGCACCGATCCAGATTGGGGGGTGTGGTCGCTGAACTGGTAGCGGCCACATCTGCGCGTCCGCCAAGGAGACGGTCCGGCCACGGTAGGACACACGCTCGCCAGTACTCAGTCGGCGCACGATTTCGATCGTGTCCTCGAGTCGGTCGATACGCTCAGAGATCTCGGGAAAGGGGATCCCCAGCTCGTGGTGCTCCTCGGCGAACCAGGCGGCACCCAAGGCCAACTCCAACCGGCCCCCGGATGCGTGGTCGATGGTTATCGCTTCTGCCGTGAAGACGGACGGGTGCCGGTAGGTCACCCCGGTGACCAGAAGCCCGAGACGCACCCGGTTGGTGGCCGACGCTAGGGCAGCCAAGGTGGTCATCCCCTCGAAGCAATTGCCGGGCCCCTCCCCGTACATCGGCTTGAAGTGGTCGAAACCCCAAACGCCGTCGAAGCCGAGCTGTTCGGCGAGCCGAGCGCGCTCCAGTAACTGGGGCCACTCTAGGCGCTGCTGGGCGATGTCGAGTCCGAACCGCATGCCGCGATTGTGAGGCAAGGTGCCGGATGCGGGTTGAAGGCACTTCTGCAGGGCTAGTCAGCCACTGCTGCGCCAGCTACGATTACCGCCAAAGCGCGCCGGACCCGCGGTGCCTCGCGCACAAGTCTCAACTGATTCCTTTCGGGACGGGTGGCTACCTTGGGATGCGGAATTCCCGGGGTCTTTCTCGACTCGGGTGACCGGGCCGGTCACAGCGGAGGAGCCGTTGCCAGTTGGTCGCTTCGATGGCCCCATGGTTGACTCCGGCTGCCAGGGATGTTGGCATTGCCTCATTGACGGTCGGCGCGGCCGACCAGAACCACGAAGGGGTAACCTCACCAATAGCAGGGTTCTAAGATCGACAACCACCGGTAATTCTTGCCGCCGTGATTGCATCCGCATGACCGAATCAGTGGAGGAGCCTTGTCGCAGCCGACGATGAGCATGGAAAGTACCGCGCTCCTTTCATCCCTCAGCGATCAGCGCGATCATGTGCTCGGGATTCTGGAGGGCCTTTCCGACGAGGCACTGCGGCGGCCCGTGCTCCCTTCCGGGCGGACCTGCCTGGGGCTGGTACGGCATCTCGCCATTGACGTCGAGCGGTTCTGGTTCCGGGCCATCGTCGCTGGCGAGCAGCTTGACTTCGAAGAATCCCGAGCCAACGCCTGGAAGGTCACCTCGGAGGTGCCGGTAAAGTCGTTATTCGACTTGTA
This sequence comes from Candidatus Dormiibacterota bacterium, assembly GCA_003133485.1. The sequence continues at coordinate 1,891 of PKXR01000116.1, read as the reverse complement.
TCGGCATGAGATGAACCTCGCGAACGCCATCATCGCGGCCACTCCTCCGGACGCCCCACCGGCCTGGTGGCCCGAGGAACACTGGCCCAGTTGGCGATTCCACGATCTGCGTGAGACCATCCTGCATGTGATCACCGAGACCGCAGTTCACGCTGTTCACCTCGACGCGGTACGTGAGCTCATCGACGGCCGGACCTGGCTTGTCCTAACTGAATGAATCGCGGGTCTCTTGCTGAGGCGTCCGGCGTGCCGGGCGACTGCCCAGATCTGCCCGGTTGACCCACCTGCGCGACGACCGACGCCCTGCCAGCCTGGGGATAAGGCTCACCCGCCTGCTGTTAGGGAAGGCGGCCCTGTCCCTCGAGGATGGCAGCTGGGACGCTGGCTCACTTGAGTAGGAGCTTTACAAGGAGCTCCCGGCGCCGAAACCCTCTCAGCCTAAGGTCGTCCGCAACGATTCCCTGTGGCGCCAGCCACCTACTTCGCGCGGCGTCACCGGTTCAGGCGGATACGCTCTCCTCCTCCGCCCGTGGACCAAGGCGCTCGAGCCATGGTCGGGCCAGAAGGCGGTCGAAGATCTCTCGGGCCTCGACGCGGAGCGGTTCCGCCTTGTCCTGGCGGCCCCGAGCGATCAGCCACTCGGTGTGCTCGGTGAGGGCGACGGCGAGGTCGAAGGGCGTGCCGAGGTCGCGGAACCCGACCTCGGCAGCTTCGAAGCTGGGCTCGACCGCCTCATGCTCCCCAACCGCCGCGGACAGCCGGGCCGAAAGCCTGGCGACCTGCGCACGGAGCCAAGGCGCGACCTGCCCCGGCCGAGCCGCCCTCACGATCCCCAGCAGCTCGCCAGCTTTGCCAAGGTCACCGAGGTCAAGTGCGGCTTCGACCGCCTGCACGAGCGCCCGCTTGACGTGACCGTCCGTCAGCCCGAGTCCGAGCTCGGCCCAAGTCGCAAGCACCTCCTCGGCCGCCGCCAGCGCCTCGTCGGGCCGGCCCTCGGCACGAAGGACCTCAGCCCGCGCCGAAGAGTACACCGCCCGTCGCTCCCAGCTCTCCGAGCTCCCGGCCCACTGCATCGACTCCAGCAGAAGCCTGGCCTCCACAAGGTCCCCGCGGTGGACGTGGAGAGGAGTGATGGCGAGGACGGAGGCGGCCACCCACTCCAGCGCCGCCAGCTCCTCTGCACCCATCGCCTCCTTGGACCTGGCCTGGGCGTCCTCCCACCGCCCGAGCGCGAGGAGTTCGTAAAGTGGCCCGACGAGTGCGGCCAGCTCCATCATCCGATCGCCCTTCCGGCGGGCCAGCTCCAGTTGCTGCTCACTGAGAACGACCAGTTCGGTAAAGCGATCCTGCGACGCCAACGCCTCCCCCAGGTTGTTGTAGGCCCGCATCGCCGCCGCCGTGAGGCCGTGCTCGAGGGCCACGTCGCGGGCCCGCCCGAGGAGAAGGCCGGCCTCGTCCAGTCGGTCGCTGTCCAGGAGGAAGATCGCCCTGCTGCTGAGTGCCTGGGAGTACACCTCGGGCAACTCCAGGTGCTCGGCGAGTTTGAGGGCCTCCTCGAGCAGGGGGGCCGCTTCCCCGTACCGTCCCTGAAGCGCGAGGATTCTCCCCAGCTGGGCCACAACCACCGCTAGGTCGGGGTCCGGCTCGTCCCCGGCGAGTCCGGCGTAGGCGCTCTTCATGCGCTCGATGGCTTGCTCGATGTGCCCGCGGGCCCATTCCACCCCTGCCAGGCGGGCCTGGACCCTGGCCGCGGTGCGGGCCTGGCCAGCCTCTTCAAACAGCCTGGTGGCCTCGCCATAAGAGGTTGCAGCCTCCTCCAGCCGTCCACGTAGCTCCGCCATCTCACCCGCCCTCTCGGTCAGGGCCGCCCGCTCCAGCTCTGACTCGCTCA
>PKXR01000176.1 GCA_003133485.1 Candidatus Dormiibacterota bacterium | reverse complement strand
CCGCCCAGGAGCATCGCCGCCACCGAGGTCACGGCGTAGGTCTCGAACAGGTCGGCGGCCATCCCCGCGCAGTCGCCCACGTTGTCGCCCACGTTGTCCGCGATAACCGCCGGATTGCGCGGGTCGTCCTCGGGGATGCCGGCCTCAATCTTGCCGACCAGGTCGGCGCCGACATCGGCCGCCTTGGTGTAGATTCCGCCACCGAGGCGGGCGAAGACGGAGATCAGCGAGGCCCCAAAGGCCAGACCTACGATGGCGGAGGGCTGATCGAGGATCCAGAAGGCGATGGTGACTCCCATGAGCCCGAATCCGACCACGAAGAAACCGGTCACAGCCCCGCCGTTGAAGGCCACTTTGAGGGCCGGCCCCAACCCGCTGCGAGCCGCCTCGGCGGTTCGATAGTTGCTGCGCACCGAGACGTTCATGCCCACATACCCGGCGCTGGCGGAGAGGATCGCGCCGAAGAGGAACAGCAGGGCGGTCTTCCAGCCTAGAGCGGGGGTGACCAGCCCCCCTAGAAACAGCACCAAGGCCAGCACCAGGCCGATGACCGCGATGATCGTGTACTGCCGGTTGAGATAGGCCGACGCCCCTTCTCGGATGGCTTGACCAATCTCCTGCATCCGCTCGTTGCCGGGCGACTGTCGCATCACCCCAACGGCCAGGAAGGCCCCGTAAGCCAAGGCCATCAGTCCGGCGATCAGCACCGGAATCAGCACGGTTCGAGTCATTGCGGTGTGGTCCTCCAGCCGCGCGCGGCGGCATGTGAGCAGAAGAGAGAGGCGCTCCGCCCGGAGCGTCGCCTCCGATCGACGCTGACCGGAGCCGCCGAATTATATCGGCGGCGGAGCCCGAAGGACCATGAGCCACACTTCTGGCTTGGCCTCCGTGGGTCTCGAAGGGGATGATTGACCCGAACGGTTAGGGGTTAGGCGCGGTCGGCAGGCGCCGGAAGAGGAAGGATCTTGGTCAGCTGGATCGTGGCGGTGGGAGATGAGCTGCTCTCCGGGCATACCCCTGACTCCAACTCGGCCTGGATCGCCGCCCGGCTCAGTCAAAGTCCCCACCCCTGCTGTCGAATCGTGGTCGTTCCAGATCGGGTGGACGCCATCGTGGAGGAACTGAGGGCGGCCGCCGCTGGAGCCGCCGATCTGGTGTTTTGCTGCGGCGGACTAGGCCCCACTCCCGATGACCGCACCATGGCCGCCGTGGCGGCGATGCTGGGGGTCCGGCTGGTGGAGGATCCCCTGGTCCTGGCCCACGTCAGAGAGCGGGTCGCGAGACGCTTTCGAGAGGGACGGATGGCCAGTCCGGAGCCCAACCCTGGCACCCGCAAGATGGCCCTGATCCCCGAGGGCTCCATGGTGCTCCGTAACCCGGTGGGCGGCGCGCCCCCCTTGGCGATACCGCTTCGTGCCGCAAATGATCCGCGCTGGCTTTTCGTCCTGCCGGGTGTGCCGGCCGAGCTGAAGGCAATCTTCCAGGAGGAGATCGAGCCCGTATATCTAGGAGGGGAGGGGGGGCGACGTTACCGGGAGATCTACTTTCCCGGCGTCGCCGAATCGACCTTCTTCCCCGTGCTGACGGAGCTGGAGCAGAGCTATCCGCAGGTGAGCTTCGGCTCCTATCCCCAAGCCGCTGGGGGCGTGATCATTCGGGCCAGCGCGGAAGATGCGGAGGCATTAGAAGAAGGGTTCGGGGTTTTGCAGCGGCGAGCACCCCAGCCGCTCCGGGATTAGCGCGTGGCCCGGTGGTTCTCGAAGCAGTTGCTGCAGTAAACCGGACGGTCGTACTTGGGCTGGAAGGGAACCTGGGTCATGTTCCCGCAGTCGGCGCAGACCACGTCGAACATCTGGCGCGGTGGCCTAGGCCCGGCGGAGGCGTAACCGTTGGATCCCTGGCGCGAAGCCTTCGCCAGCTGACGGCACGGCTGACACCTGGTGGGCTGATTTACCAGTCCCTTGGACTGGTAAAACTGCTGCTCTCCGGCAGTAAAGACGAACTCCGAGCCGCACTCGCGGCAAGTTAGGGTAACGTCGGCGAGGCTCAATCCGAGCATCCTCCAAATCCCGTTCTGGCCAGGACTGCTCGGTCGTGCCTTGAATCGCCGCCCGGGACTTCGTCTGGCGGCCGCAACTATAGCAGGGGAGCACCGAATTGGGGCCCATTTTGGGCCGCAAGTTCACCTCAAAAGGTGAACAGATCGATTCCCCCGGCCACAGGCAGTGCCACTCCGGTGATATATCCCGCTTCCGGGCTGGCCAGAAAGCAAATCGCGTGGGCGACATCCTCGGGCTTTCCCGCCGCTCGCATTGCGGTTTGCAACACCATCCGCTCCCGCATGCTGGGAGTGCCGGTGTTGAAGGCCTCGGTGGCGATGACCCCCGGCACGATGGCGTTGCTGGTGATTCCGTGGCGGGCGCCCTCTAGTGCGGCGGAGCGCATCAGCCCCAGCAGGCCGGCCTTGGTTGCGCTGTAGCTAGCCTGGCCGAATCCTCCCATGGTGCCCGCCACCGAAGACATGTAAATCAGCCGCCCGAATCCGCCCTCTCGGAGGTACGGCCATGCCGTCTGGGTGCAGTTGAAGGCCCCGCTCAAGTTGACTTTTAGATCGCGCTCCCACAGCTCGGGAGACTGGTCCGTCAGCTGCGCAAGATGGTCGAGGGT
>PKXR01000170.1:6545-6922 GCA_003133485.1 Candidatus Dormiibacterota bacterium | reverse complement strand
CCGTCGCAGACGGCGAAGAAAGACGCCTCTTCACCCTCCAGGCAGTCCTCGATCAGCACCCGGGCGCCTGCCTCGCCCAGCTCCCGGCGCACAAAGAGCAGATCCAGCGCCGCCCGGGCCTCCTCCTCGGTGAGGCACACGAACGCGCCCTTGCCGAGCGCCAGGCCGTCCGCCTTGATCACCGTGGGGGTGCCCCGGTGGCGCAGGTGCTGCAGCGCTTGGGAGTGGTCATCGAAGAAGGCGAAGGCGGGGGTAGCGACCCCCGAGCGCTGCATCACCTGCTTGGCGAAAACCTTGCTGCTCTCCAGCCGCCCCGCGTCCCGACTGGGCCCAAAGCAAGGGATCCCCGCCGCCGCCAGGGCGTCGCCCACTCCCGC
>PKXR01000170.1:0-6444 GCA_003133485.1 Candidatus Dormiibacterota bacterium | reverse complement strand
GGCTTGCTGGTGATGTCGTAGACCACCCGGTTCACCCCGGGAACCTCATTGACGATGCGGCGGCTGATGTCAGACAGGACGTCGTAAGGCACCCGGGCCCAGTCGGCCGTCATCCCATCATCGGACTGGACGATTCGCACCGCTACTACGTTGGCGTAGGTGCGGAAGTCGCCCATCACCCCGACGCTGCTGATCGGAGTCAGAATCGCGAAGCTCTGCCAGACCCGATGGTAGAGGCCACTTCGCTTGATCTCGTCGATGACCACCCAGTCGGCGCTCCGGACCGTCTCCAGTCGCTCTTTGGTCACCTCCCCGATGATCCTGATCGCCAGCCCCGGCCCTGGGAAGGGCTGGCGCTGGATCACGTCGTCAGGCATCTCCAGCGCCCGGCCCACCCGGCGCACCTCGTCCTTGAAGAGGTAGCGAAGCGGCTCCACCAGAGAAAAGCGCATGCCCTCGGGCAACCCCCCGACGTTGTGGTGGGTCTTGATCTTGTGGGCCCCGAAGGTGTCGGGCGCGGTGCTCTCGATCACGTCCGGATAGAGCGTTCCCTGGGCCAGGAAGGGCACCCCCCCCAGACGCCGGTTCTCCTCTTCGAAGGCCGCGATGAATTCCCGACCTACGATCCGCCTCTTTTCCTCTGGGTCGATCACCCCCTTGAGGGCGTGAAGGAAGCGCGCTTCGGCCTCCACCCTCACGATCTTCATCCGCATGCTCCGGCCCAGGGCCTCAATGACCCGGTCGCCTTCGCCGCGGCGGAGCAGCCCGTTGTCGACGAATACACAGGTGAGTTGGTCGCCGACCGCCCGGTGGACCAGGGTGGCCGCCACCGCCGAGTCGACCCCGCCCGACAGGGCGCAGATGACCTGCTCCGGGCCGACCTTCTGACGGATCTCCTGCACCGCCTGGTCTACGAAGCTCTCCGCCGCCCAGCTACCGCTGCACCCACAGGTTCCGTAGAGGAAGTTGCGGAGAAGCTCCAGGCCCTGGGGAGTGTGAGCCACCTCGGGATGGAACTGGATGCCGATCCGACCTCCCGGCCCGGACATCGCCGCGACCGGGCTGTTCACGGTGTGGGCCACCGAACGGAAGCCATGGGGTAACTCTTCGATCACATCGCCATGGCTCATCCAGACCGACATCTCGGTGGGCAGCCCAGCGAACACCCCGTCCCGGCTGTCGACTACGACCGAGGCCAGGCCGTACTCCCGACGCGGGGATGGCTTCACCCGGCCACCGAGGTCGCTGGCTAGCAACTGCATTCCGTAGCAGATGCCCAGAATGGGGATCTCCATCTGATAAATGGCCGGATCCGGGTGGAGCGCACCCTCGTCGTACACGCTCGAGGGTCCGCCGCTCAGAACCAGGCCCCGGGGGTGGCGGCGGGCGATCTCACTGGCCGGGGCGGTGCCGGCGATCAGCTCGCAGTAGACGTTGAGCTCGCGGATCCGGCGCGCGATCAGCTGGGTGTACTGGGAGCCGAAGTCGAGGACCAAGATGGTGTCGGTGCCGGCCGCCAGACCCAGGTCAGGCCCGGCCGGATTCGAGGGGGGGATGGCAGTGGTGGTCATCCTCGCCTCCGTGCCATCACCTCAGCGGGCCATCCCGACCTGCTGGGCCTGCTGGAAGAGCTTGCCCTCAGTCAGGATCGACGGGGCGATCACCAGCTCGGTCTGCTGGAACTCCTCGATGGTCCGAGCGCCACAGACCCCCATCGCCGACTTGATCGCTCCCAAGAAGTTCTGAGTGCCGTCATCGACCCGGGCCGGGCCTAGCAGCAACTCTCGCAAAGTTGCCTTGGTGCCCACCTTGATCCGGGTGCCCCGAGGTAGGTTGGCGTCCGGGGTCGCCATCCCCCAGTGGTTGCCGTGTCCAGGGGCCTCTTCAGCTGACGCGAAGACCGAGCCGATCATCACCCCGTCAGCACCCGAGGCCAGAGCCTTGGTGACGTCACCACCCACCCGCATCCCACCGTCGGTGATAACTGTGACTGGCTGGCCCCCGGCCCGACGGTGGTCGTGGCGAGCCGCCGCGACNNCGGTGGCGGTCACCTGGGGGACACCGATCCCGAGCACGCCACGGGTGGTGCAGGCGGCCCCGGGGCCGACTCCGACGAGGATCCCAGCCACCCCGGTGCCCATCAGCTCCAGAGCGGTGTAGTACTCCACGCAGTTCCCCACCACGATCGGTAGCTTCGAGTTCTTCACCAGCTGGGCGAAGTCCAGCTGTCGATAGGAGCGGGAGATATGGCGGGCGGTCAGCACCGTTCCCTGGACGAAGTACAGGTCGGCCCCGGCCTCGGTGATGATGGGGAGCTTGCGCTCGGCGTCCGCCGGGGAGGTGGAGACTCCACAGACAACCCCCTCGCGCTTGATGTCCCCGATCCGCTGGGCGATCAGCTCATCCTTGACCGGCTCCCGGTAGATCTCCTGGAGTAGGACGTTCACCCGCTCGCGGGGAGCCTCGGAGATCTGCTCGTAGATCGCGGCCACGTCGTCGTAGCGGCAGTTGATTCCGTCCAGGTTGAGGACCGCCAGCCCTCCCAGCTTGCCCATTTCCACCGCGAAGTGGGTGTCGACCACCCCGTCCATCGCCGCGGCCAGGATGGGGACAGAGAGCTCGACCTCGCCGATGGTCAACCGGATGTCGATCTCATCGGGATTGATAGTGACCTTGCCCGGAACCAAGGCCACCTCATCGAACCCGTAGGCCCGCCTTGCTCTTTTACCTCTTCCTAGTTCGATGTCCAAGCAAGGTTCCCTCCGTTTGTCGGGGTGCGCGGGGACCACCGAACCGAGCGCCAACCCGAGATCAAGCATATCAGACGTGCGTGGGAAGTCGGGGTCGGCACCGCAGCATCTAGTAGGCGACGCTGGGCGCGTCCCCTCCATGTAGTGGTCGCCGACCCGAGGGCAGTTCCTAGGTAGTCTGGAGCTGCGCCCGGATCACCAGCCGCTGACTGTCGATCCAGAGCGGGGTGCAGGTGACCAACGTGATCCAGGTCCCGTTGCCGATCGGCTGCAGCTGGGTCACCTGGGCTGAGTACTCGGTGCACATGTCGGTGATCACGTAGGTGAACTGCTGGCAGTTGCGGTTGGTGAGGACGATCCTGTCGCCCGCCTTGAGGGTCCCCAATGGCTCGAAGTTCGGTTCGCGGTGCAGCGCATAGAGCCCATTGCCGGGCTGCCCCGGACCAGGAGTCGTCGCGTAATGGACCACCGAGCGCTCGAGGAGCAGAGACCAGTTCCCGTTCCCGGCAACTCCCTCGATCCCCGAGAGGCTGGGGAAGTCGATCAGGGCGTACTCGGAGGCGGGCGAGCCGCTCCCGCAGCTGGGGGACGTGGCTACGGGGCTCGCCCCGGGCTCCGTCACAGTCTTGACCTTGGGCAACCGCGTGCTGAGGGCAGAGCCCGGTGCCTTCCATTGCTGGAGAGCCTCGGTGTCGGCGCGGGAGCGCTGGAGGACACCCACCAGCGGAGGGACGAAGATCGCCAAGCCCGCCACGATTAAGAGGATGCCGCTGCCGGCCAGGACAACACCCAACCGGCGCCTCCCTGTCCGACCGGGGAGGCTCTTTAAAGGATTCCTCAACTACCGCTCCCTATGACCCCCGCGGACCATGCTACCCGAAGTCGCGGCGGAAGCCTGGCCGTCACAGTCACCGTGCAGCTTGTTACTCACCCGTGCCCAGACCACGATGATCCCATCAGCAGGGTCCGGGACACAATCGGTGCGTGAGCCAGTTTGTACCCATCGACACCGAAGGCGGCTGGGGCGCGGTGGGCGCGCCCATGGGATTGGCGGCGTCCAAGATCCTGGTCATCGACGATGACCCAGCAATGCTGCAGCTTGTCGAGTTGATCGCGGCCGAGAACGGTTACGATGTGGTGAGCGCCACCACGGGCGCCGCGGGGCTGCGCCTGACTCTCGAGGCCGAGCCCGACTTGGTGCTGCTCGACCTCATCCTGCCGGACATGAGCGGCGTCGAAGTCTGCCGCCGTCTGCGGTCGGCCGGAGTCAAGGTCACGGTGTTGATGGTCAGCTGCCTGCACGATCCCGAGGATATAGTCGTCGGTTTGGAGGTGGGCGCGGACGACTACCTGCGCAAGCCCTTTGAGGTCCGCGAATTGGTGGCTCGAATCAATGCTCGCTTGCGCCGGGCTCAGCTCACCCGCGAGGCCAACGGCGTAGAGCGCCTCCACTTCCCTGGACTCACCATCGACATGGGCCGGCATGAGGTCCGCCGCGACGGCCGACCGGTGGCGCTGACGCCGACGGAATTCAAGATCCTCGTGACGCTGGCCCGTCAGTCGGGCGCAGTAGTGCCGCGTCCGCAGTTGATCGCTGAGGTCTGGCGCAACCGAGACCCATACCGGGTTCACTCCCTCGACGCACACCTGTACCGACTTCGGCGCAAGATCCAGTCGCGTGGCGACGGCGCCCATTACCTGCATGCGGTCATCGGAGCCGGTTATCGCTTCGAGTACCAGCCGCCCCGGTCCGCAACTCAGCGGCAGCGGGTCCCGTACCTGCGGCTAGCGCACTAGGGGTAGATCCCGCGGGCTTTGGCGGCCCGCGCGACTCGACCTACCGCAATTAGGTAGGCCGCCTCTCGCAGTGACACCTTCTGACGCGCGTGATAGGCCCACACCTGCTCGCTGGCGCGCAACATCGCGCGCTCCAGCTGGGTGTTGATCTCATTCTCGTCCCAGAAGAAAGACTGCAGGTCCTGAACCCACTCGAAGTACGACACCGTGACTCCGCCCGCATTGGCGAGGATGTCGGGCACTACCACGATGCCGTCCTCGGCCAGTACCAACTCGGCGGCGGGGGTAATCGGTCCGTTGGCTCCCTCAGCGACGATGCGCGCGCGCACATGGGTAGCGTTCGAACTGTTGATGGTCGACTCCACCGATGCCGGCACCAGCACGGTCACCGGCAATCCCAAAAGTTCCTCTCGAGTTATCAACTCTCCCGGGACGTTCGCATCAGCCAACCGACCGCCCCTGAGCTTGACCTCCTCCAGTCGGGCGAGGTCCAGGCCACTTTCGCAGTGCCAGCCGTCACGGCTGTCTGATACGGCTACCACCCGGCAGCCGGCCTCACCTAACAGCCGCGCGCAGGTGCGCCCGACATTGCCAAAGCCTTCCACCGCCACGGTGGCACCTTCCAGGCTGAGCCCGGTGTTGCGTAGTGCATGCATCAGGACGATCGCCAAGCCACGCCCCGCAGCCTCCACCCTGCCCCATGAACCACCCGCCTCGATCGGCTTGCCGGTGACCGATGCTGTGACCGAGAAGCCTTGGTGCATCGAGATGGTGTCCATGATCCAAGCCATGATCTGGGGGCCAGTGCCGATGTCGGGAGCCGGGATGTCGCGTTCGGGCCCCAGCAGCAGACTGATTTCCGTGGTAAAGCGGCGGGTCAGCCGCTCCAACTCCCGCGAGCTCATCCGATGGGGATCAACTCGCACGGCGCCGGCGGCACCGCCGAAGGGCAATGACATCAGCGCGGTCTTCCAACTCATCGCCATCGCCAGCGCCTTGGTCTTATCTAGAGTGGCCTCGGGCTCGTAGCGGATCCCGCCCTTGGCCGGTCCGCGGGCAATGTTGTGATGGACACGGTTACCAACGAAGACTTCTACCGAGCCGTCATCCAGCACGACTGGGAAGTGCACCTGAAAGATCCGTTTGACTTCGCGCAGCACACACCGGGCATCCTCATCGAGATGCAACATCTCGGCCGCCTGGTCGACGCGGTGTTGGGCGGTGCCATAGAGGTCTTCGCTTCCCGGCATTGGGGCGAGCGCGATCACCGCGTCAGTATAAGAGCGCCGCGACCCAGGGATTGGGGGCATTCCGGCACCTGCGACGACCCGGTAACACTTTCCGAATAGAGCCCAAATTGGTTGACATCGTCACCCTCATGCACGATTGTGTGGCACAATTAGGTTTACTCGACCGCGCGCACACCCGGTTTGGCACGCTCTCACCTACGTCACAACCACAACCGGCGTCAATAATCCAGGTTCAACCTGAACTTCAAGGCGCTCCCACATCGTGCGCCGAAGCAAACTAGGAGGAGACGGACCTATGCCTCGAACGCCCAGGAGAACTGGCACCCGGCGCACTACCGCGCGCCCTGCCACTCGGACAACGCGAAGGCCGGCGACCAAGCGAACCGCCGCACGTACGACCGCACGCAGCACGACAGCGCGGCGGACCGCAGCCCGGCGTACCACTCGCACCGCGCCAACCGCCGCCTCGCTGAGCAAGAACNNCCCCGGGCCACCCGCAGGCCAGCCCGCCGCACCGCCGCCCGGCGCACTACCACGGCCAAGGCCGCGACCCGCACCGCGCGTAAGCCGGCCCGGCGCCCGGCCACTCGGCGCACTACCACCCGGGCCACGCCGGCTCGGGCGACCACCCGGCGCCGGACTGCTCG
>PKXR01000006.1 GCA_003133485.1 Candidatus Dormiibacterota bacterium | reverse complement strand
CACGTTTTCAAGATCATATTGGCGTGTATTTCTGCCTCGACAAGCCCCTGATTCCGCTGCTGTACCGGGGTTTGATACCAATCGTGATACCAACCCGACTAGTGCGACCACACGCACTGACCTGTGGGCAGAACTCAACCTCGGCGAGGACGCTGCGGCTTACGAAACCGGCGGCAGCGAGATCAGATCATGTCTTGCCAAAGTGGACTGACTGCTTATCTGACTGCTTACAGCCATCCCTCCCCAGGCCGCCTCGGCTAGGTCTTTGATCACTGCCCGAGGCATCTAGCGTCCTACCCCAGACTGTCGGGTAGCCCAGCCGCCGCACCCATGAGCACCACCGGGCCTCTGAACCGCGTGAGGCGGCGAGGAAGCTACGTGTCCGGCGCACCACCCTCGACCAGGGGCCGAGGCCGGTCCGCACAGGGGGTAGCCCGAAGGCGAGCACCGACGAGATCAGTCGGAGCGGCTGACGTGACGTCCCAAAGGAAATCATTTGGGAGCCGAACACGGCCTGCGAGTGCGATACCCACCCCGACCAGCGGCAGTGTCTTCGCAGCGTCGGCTAGGGAGCTAGTGACGGACTGGGCAGGTTGAGTCCCAGGAGGGTTCGACAAGGCCAATGTCGGCCGCATATGCTGGCAGCCTGGGGACGCTCCCCGGGCTTGCGCGGCCTCCAGAGGAGAAGCGTCCATCGCGTTCCCAAACTCAGTCACGGACGCAGCGTTCGCGAGATCGGGCGGTCAGTGCGAGTGCAAGCGGCTGGCGCACCCGACTCATCCAAGCAGCCGCTGTGCGACCGCGATTACCCGCGTTTCGGCCGAGTACCACTACATCCAGTCCGGGGCTTCAGGTGGGTCCGACACTCTGACCAACTGCGAAGCGCTGTGTCGGGACTGTCACGAGGTCACTCCTTCTTACGGGGGCTAGTAACATCACAAGGTACAACTGCGTTGCCCATCCTGACGATCGGGACTAGATAAATGCGCTGGTAGGGGGAGACTGGCTCGCAGATCCCCGCTTGGTGATTGGGTATGCCGCTGTCTCGGCCCGAACGGGGTGGACCTCCTGAGCTAGTGCCGTCGCCTGCGCGAAGGTGGGTATGGATCTCCCTAACAGCGTAGCGGAAGCCTGGCTCAGAGTTGGTAGCGGGAGGTGACCAGAGCCCATGCTGCCTATTTATTCGCCTGGATCAAGCTGCAGTGCCCAGCGACCGTCGGCGTCGTGAGCGCGTCCACCACAGCAATCCTAGAATCACGAGTGCGCAAGCTGCCACGATGACCCACGGGTTGATGACTAAAAAGCTTCGGGACATCAGGACCTGCTTCGTCGAGGCCAGGGTCGTGCCGAGATAGGTCACCGAGACGGTCATTGTCACGACGTCAATCAGGAATGCTGGTTTTGCTGTGACCCCGAACGAGCGAAACAGTCCACCTGGAAGGAGTGATAAACCGATGCGGTCCTGGGTCGGATCCGCCCCTCTGAGCCAGGTGGTGACTTCGTTCTCACCCCAAAACTGCACCGCCGATTTCCCAATGTTGCGCACCTTCACCGAGCCGACGACTCCGGATCCGATCACCACGTCGCCAAGGTGAATCCCACCAATGGGGGCGAGGAGGACTGCCGAAAGTCTCCTAACGCGAGGTCCCGGGACATTGATTGTGACGAAATCGCCAATCTGGTTGATGGCTACAATGCCACTGCCGGTTGCGACGGGGGTGACCAGGAACCCGATGTAGTAGAAGTCGGGGGCGATGTGTGTGGGCATCTTCACGGTGATGGCCACATCGATAGAGTTCCGGGCAGGCACAGCGAGCCCACCTGAGGGGAAAACCGTCCGGCTTGACCACTGCGGGTCTGGCGCACCGGTTAATCTAACCTTCCCGTTGTTGCCAAGAACGATCCCCATTCCCTTGACCGTCACGGCGACCGGCGTCGTTCCCAGGTTGAAGACCTGTATGTCTACCTGGGATGTCTCCCCCGGGTTTAGCGAAACAGGTTGGGCTGGAACCGTGACGGCGATGGAACGGGGCGTCGCCGCCAGGCCGTTGATGGACGATAGTGAGATGAGGATGGTGACGATCGCGCCTGCAAGAAAACCTTGCACCCATTTGCTAGGACCGTGGGTCGCGTCACTTTCAGGAATAGTTCGGCGTGACCGTGAACGTAAGAGTGTCAGTATAAATCCCCCCTGGAGTCGCATAGTCGACTTCGACCGTATCTTTTACGCTGACGGTGTTAGCGGTCGCACCAGTGGGGCCAGTGGCACTCGCGATCGTCAGCGCTGTGCTGCTGAAGCTCGTACAATCCGCGCCGGAAACAAACCCGGATGGGACGGCGAAGTCAGCACCACCCGTACCTGTTACCGTGTATCCGGTCTCGTTGTTAGTGGCGGTCAGAAGCGGACAGGTGGCGTAGGTACCACTGGCAGCAATGACCGGGAAAGTTGGAGTTCCAGTTACGGCGCTTGTCAGCCCCGCCGCGGTGTCAGCTACTGTCAGGGTGTACCCGGAGTTCGCGTTAGACTGCACCGTGAGAGCATTGGTGTTGGTCTGGTCAGCTTGGGCCGTTATGACCGGATTCATGTTCATCTCGAATGAAGTCTCGCTAATGGTAAAGGCTGTGCTTGCGCCCACTACGACCGTGACCCCGGTGCTAGTCGCCCCGAAGGCGACCAGCGCTGTGTTGGTGGGGCCGTCGAGCACCGTGGAGGTGCCGGTAAAGGTCTCGATGGCCGTGGTGTAGCTACCGGCAGTCGCCGGGTTGTCGAGATTGCCAAATTCGATGGTGATCGGGGTAGTCGCGGGGACGTTTGCGGGCGTTGTCACCGTGTAAGTGATGACACCTGCTGTCTCTGTCGCTGTGCCTGCGCTGATACCGTAAGCGTAGACGATGGACGGCGTCGTGTTCGTGCCCACTGCCGTGGGGGTAAAGGTGATATGACTGATTGTCCCGGCCGTTACCGTCGTGAATGAATAGCTGTAGCTCACTCCGGTGGCAGAGATCTGGTTGTTTGCTACGGTCCAGCCCAGGGCGGTCAATGTAGCTGCGAGGGCGGGCTGAATCAGCAGGCCACCCAAGCTCATGCCTACTAGGAGCACGAAGATCAAACCGACCGAAGACGCCCAACAGCGCGCCTCCAACAGTACGCGTCGCAGCGTCTTCACAGTCATAGCTGGCCCTCACACCGCGTCAAATTCATGGGCCGAAGATAGGGCCAGGATCTGCGAGTTGGGTGGGCATAACGGATGTTTCACAAGATGGTCAGGCGGCGTCACTATTTGGTCACTCAAGCGTCTTTCGCCGCGCCGTGGTTCTATCCCAGCGCTCTCACCCACGATCCCTGTCCGCAAGGAAATCGTTGTGAACAGCGCCGCGCCCATACTGCAGCGCAGCCGCGGAGGATAAGGAGCGGAGGGTGCTGGGCATGTTCCCAGCGATCGATCAATACGACCCCGGCATGCTGGACGTGGGCGATGGACACCAGATGCATTGGGAGAGCTGCGGCAATCCCGAAGGCAAGCCCGCCGTCGTGCTCCACGGAGGACTTGGGTCGGGCTGTCGGTCCTGGCAACGCCAGCTCTTCGATCCGAACAGGTACCGCGCCGTGCGGTTCGACCAGCGTGGCTGCGGGCGGGGCCGGCCTCTGGCCAATGAGCCCGCTGCCGATCTGGGCACACNNGCACAAACACAACGGGTGACCTCGTTGCCGATATCGAAAAGCTACGTGAGCATCTCGGGATCGACCGGTGGACAGTCCTGGGCATGTCGTCTGGAACCACCTTGGGCCTGGCGTACGCCCAGACACACCCCGAGCGGGTTACCGCCCTCGTCCTAGCCCTGGTCACGACGACGTCCCGACGCGAGGTCGACGCCTATGCAATGCTACCGGCCGATCCTGACCGAGCCGTCCACGACCGTGCCGCTCGGGAGTGGTGCACATGGGAAGACGCCCACGTCTCCCTCTCCGCCAGTCGCAAACCTGATCCCCGCTATGAGGACCCCGAATTCCGTCTCTGGTTCGCCCGTTTGGTCACCCACTATGGGCGGCACGAGGGCGGCACGCCCGCGACGCCCACACGATCCACTCCCCGAAAGCCGGCTCCCGACCACCACTGGAAGAAGCTCTGGAAAACGGACCGCATGACAAAGTCCCTGCGCTGTTGCGCGGACAGAATCCCTGAGCCACTACATGGTCTCCCGAGGACCGCCCGCATCTGCGGCCTTCCCCCCAAGGTTTTCCTTTGGGACCGGCGCTTGGGAGGTCCTTGCCGAACTAGTCGCCGCCTAGCTGCGAGCCACCCCCGTTTCGGACCGCTCGCAAGGCTGCTGCTCTCGCCCGCAGCCTAGCGACCCGGGCGCGCTCTGCCGCGTATAGCCTCTCGGCGATCGCGTGCCTGATCCGAGCTCCTTCCTTTTTACGGACAAGCTGGGCGAGCGCGTTAGGACCTAATTGGACGACACCACAGTGGGGACAGCTCCACCGGTGGCCCGCAGCCAGTCGGACGTTCGGGGTGAAAGGGCGACGGCAGGCCAGGCACGTGCCAGCCATCCGTCCCCACTTGCTGCTCACGGCGCAATCGTGGCACAAAGTAAGTTCGGACTGAGGTCAGCACGAACTCAGACAGTGGCTGAAGAGGGGAGCGATTCCACAACCTCGGCCACAAGCGCAACTCAGACTGATGTCAGCACGAATTCACCTTGTGTCAGCCGGGGGCGCCGCCGATGGTATGCGCGCCCACCCCACTTCCGGCTCACGTGAGCCGGAA
>PKXR01000027.1 GCA_003133485.1 Candidatus Dormiibacterota bacterium | reverse complement strand
TGGCTCGTTCAGCCTTCCGAATGGCGACAGCTGGAGAGCGTGACCCCTCCGCAAAGAGGGCCGTGGTGACCGCAGCCGTCCCGACGAAAAATAGTGTCCCTACTTTCCACGCTGAGTAGAAGTAAGCTGTGTTTGAGGCCGACACCACCGCGCCGACCACGACCGGTACCGCGTACGTTGGGACATTTGTTCCCACGTTGACGATGAAGTTTCCGGTCAGACTCTTGCGCATGGCATTTGCCTCGGCTCTGAATCCTCGCAAAGCCATCTTATAATTGCGCTTTCGGACGAGGAGAGCGACGCTCAGGGCCAGGGCGACACCAACTCCGGCGGTCCAGCCCGCCTGGATTCCCACGGCACCGCTTCCCCGCAATGCGGGCAGCAGCAACAGTGGGATCTTCACGACGCTTAGAACCGTGTTAGTGAGAAGGCGAATCTGAGCTGCCCGCTCCACTACCCAGACGCTGTCGAGGACCATACTGCAGTTGGTCAGGGCTACCCCAGCGACTAAAGTCAGGGCGTATAGGGGCGTGCGGAGCGCCGCGTCTGGGATGATAAGGATGACCACTAGCCAGCTAATCATCCCAACTGCGAGTCCAGCTACCCCTGCTACGAGGAGCCCAACCGTAACAGTGAGATTCCACTCAGAACCCCGCATTCGTACCGGAATGCGCTGCATTGGCGCTGCGGTGGTTCCAAGGCCGGAGAGAAGTGATGCCAGCGTCATCACTGATACACTGACCGCCGCCGTTCCCACTGCTGCGGAGGGATAGGCTCGAGCGGCTATAACCCAGTATCCGAAGCCAAGAATGGCTGAGACGAGAGTGGTGGCTAAGATGTACCCGCTAGCTCGAGCCAGCGCGTCCGCGTAGAGGCGGTCCATCGCCCACTTTGGGTGGCGGGCACTGTAAGCCACTCCACCCGAGAGGCGGAAACCTCTCACCAGTTAGCATCGGGGTACTCGTCCCGACAACTCCTACCGCACCTAGTGACCGTCGAGACGCAGTCGTTCATGGCCAGGCATGCCCGTTAGGCAAGTGTGGTCTCCTCTTACGACCTAAGGCCCGTGCCATGCGTCGTGCAAGCGTGCGCCCTTGCGGGCTCACTGCGGCGACGTCACCCGGGGGCGAGCCAACGGGGAATCGCGCGCGAAGTCCTTCGTGTACTCGGCGAGCGCTTTCGGATATCGCGTAAGGGTCGAGCTGCCGTCAGAGAAATAGGCTTGCAGAGTCACATGGTTTGCCGGGTTGTGCACGAGTTGAGCAACAAAGTCTATATATGCGGGATCATCCTCTCCGTCGACACCCCACTCGTCGAGCGAAGTAGGTCGATGGTGGGCTGCAGCGAATGCTAGGGCAACCGCCACCGTACTTTCGCGAGTGCCAGCTCCGAGAGCGCGATTGTAGTTATAAAAGTCCAAGCCCACGTTACTGACATACGCGTTGCCGGGGTATGTGTCAAACTCGGTACGTCCGCGCTCGACGGTACCAACATTGACATTCCAAACGTATTGGAAATGATTCCCGAGCACCGCAGCGAAGGCGCGTACTGCCGCCCGATACACGGCGATATACTGCGCGGCGGTCATCGCCTCGGTGCCCCAGGGGAACCAGTTCCCGTTCATCTCCCACATGATTCTCAGGATCGTGTTCGCGTGCCCCGTGGCGACCAACCTGTCACCGATTGTCGTGGCCTCCGCCGGCGTCACCGCACCTACACCTAAGAGGAGGCGGAGTGAGGTGTCGGTAGGTCCGATGAAGGTAGTGTATGAAGGCCCGGCAGCATATACGGTTATGACTTGCGCCCTGACGCGTAGTGTCGCTGCTAGGGCGGTAACGCTGCTAACACGCTCGCCACCGACAAAAAGTCCAAGCTCCGGCTTCGCTTGGGCTGCGGCTGCGAGTGGGCGCCATCCAGTCCATACTGCGACTAGTCCGACCCCCAGACCCAGGCTCACTACCCCGGCCAAAAGGGGAACCCACCGCCGGGGTCGACGGCGGACCCTTCTGGGGTCCACCGTCCATCCCCCTCCCCTCACCTCGCCTTGTGTCCGCATCAACTTGACATCCTAAGCGCACGGCCCTAGGCCTGCTCGAGACTCCTCCCAAAGTCGCAAGGCGAAGGCGAAGGCGAAGGGAGGCCGGCCCGGTCTACCTCCAAACTGCCACGCGGCGTGAGTGGGACCTCCAGGACGCTGGGCGGATGACCGGCCCGCTCATCGCCGGCACGGGCCTGACGCGCAGCCGGACAGTTAGCGGTCGATGGCCTTCCGAGGCGTGCTCCACGACCCGCTCAACCAGCATAACCCCTTCACCATTGGTAATTGAAACCCACGGGGCATTCCACATCACTTTCGATCTTGGCGCACCAGCCGCAGTTGCCAGGCGCTAAGGCCATCGTCGCCGCTCACTTGGCGCTGAAGAGGGCTTCGACACCAACTACTCAGTCCGCGAAGTACCGGTGTCCCGTACTGCTCTGAACGTCGTCGCCTCCCTCAAACTCGGGCCGGTTTTGCCAGCTTGACCGAATTCAAAACACGCGTCGGTTCAGTACTGAGTGCGACAGTTGCAGAGATGGCCTGTCGCTTTGGGCGGGTCAGGACTTTCTTCCACACTCCGTTCGGTCTGAGCTCGATGTGTCTGGAGGTAAGCACCCGTCCTGGCCCGGTCGTAACTACGACGTCGAAGGTGGCCGTCCGTCCTTCGTGGTTCTCAAGTCCAACCTGCAGGTGTCCAGCGTAATCCCCCTCCGCCAAAGGCGCCGGCAGAATCCAAAGTTGAACGAACCTCTCCTGGTTCGCTGTGGCGTTGCTATAAACGGAGATGCCGATCGCTGCTCCGCACAGCGCGCACGCTGCGACCGCGAGCAGCGCTGTCCGGTAGCTGAGAGAGACAAAACTCAGTCCTACGCGCCAACCGCCCCGCCACTCCAAGTGCCTACCGAGCCTCCACCACGCGACCCCACTCGCTGCAACAGTCAGCAGACCCAGGTACAGGAGCCAATCGATCCGGGTGAGGCCCCCAGCCACATTCAGGATTAGTCCACCTAAGATCGTGGCTCCGATGCTTGCTAGAACCGACCACCACAGCTCCTCACTCCTCGACCGAGCTGACGGTCCCTTTCCTGTAGCGCTGACGATTGCCGCTCCAGGAAGGTATAGGACCAGCGGGCATGCAAAAATGGCGTCGACCACTCTGAGCTGGACAGTCGCGCCGATCGCGGCGCACACAACCGCCGCGACCGTGATCGCTAGCGGTACACCTGCTCGGCCCCGCACTAGTGCTTCGCCTTCGGAGGATCGTAAGCCGAGCCCACCACGTCGTAGACCACGATAGTTCCGTCGTCGAACACTCGACTCATTCCGGGGATCGACCCGAATTTAGTTAAGTCTCGTAGGGGAATGGGCGACTTATACGAGCCCTGGCGCGGGTCGTTGGTAAAGTAGTAGCCGTCCGCAGGAACCTGGTCTGCGAGTCTCAGATCAACCGCGATGAAGGTAATTTTCTGGCTAGCCA
Organism: Candidatus Dormiibacterota bacterium; assembly: GCA_003133485.1. The sequence goes on along the minus strand of PKXR01000027.1, from coordinate 2,501 downwards.
CCAGCCGTATTAGGGCAGCAGACACGTGGTCCCGGAAGAATAAGCTTGCGACGTCGGTGGGAGCCGCCTGATGACCCAAAGATGCGAGGATGCTCGCCGTTACGAAGTCGGACGCCACCCCGTTGTCGGGTGTTAGGTCGGTGGCTGCCCAGTTCGCGAGCTCCAGATTGTGTTGATCAACCGACCTCTCCCATGCCTCCACCTTGAAGGCTCCTGGTAGTCGCGCATAAAAGGGTGGCCATCCGCCCGCCACTCCACCAAGGCCAAGTAGCACGAGAACGACTACACCCACTCCGGCCTTTAGCTTCTGGTGTCGAAGCCACCGAGGGCGACGGAGCCACCGATGCGGGGCGCACCAAGCCCATAAGGCGACCGCCACCGAGAAGCTGGCCGGAAACATGAAATATGTGGCGGCGCGCCCGTAGAGCTCACTTCCCTCCGTCGCCAACAGTCGGAGCCCCAAGGCCCCGAAAAGGGCAAGCGAGCCAATCGCGAGCGTGACGGTGAGCGCTCCGGAGCTACGTTTGCGCTGTCGCCATATGATCCAGACTCCGCTCGCCACGAGTAGGGCGAGCAGCAGGACTCCAACGTATTCCATAGCAAGATCGAACACGGGTCCAGATGGGCCCGCCACGGAGAGACCGTGACCGTGAGTGGCAAAACCGCTCAGGACCGCCTGCACAGTGGGGACGAAGTAGCTAATTGTCCCGGTGGCGAAGTCGAGGTCCCAAATAGCGATCAGCTCAGCGGTAAAGCAAATGAGTATGGGCAGACGCCAGTCACGCCATGCGCCCCGGCGGACACTCAGGTAGGCGACCTCCATCACCAAGAGGCCTGCGAGCAGGAAATAACTGGATACGTGGTGGCTTACGGTCACGACGGCCGCACAGAGGAGAGCTGCCAGTCCCCACCAGACACTCCTACTGAAGTTCGGTGCTTTGAGCATCCGCACGCTGGCCAGCAGAGCTCCCACTATGAAAGGCAGGGCGATGACCTCGTAGATGAAATAGGAATCGAAGAATTGGAAGTGAGGCTGGACGGCATACACGAGCACTGCGAGAGCGGCAAGGCGCCGTCGACCGCAAATCTCCAGCACCAGGTAGAAAATGCCCAAGCCCAAGAGTAGGTGTGCGACACCGACTACCACTGTCCCAGAGGCAACAATCGAGAGGCGGGTTAGCGATGCGATGGCGGTGGTGACGATTTCCAGTCCGGGGTATTGGGGACTAATGGCGAGCGCGGGATTACTCTGGAATAGGTGGTGAGTAGTCAGGATTGACTGCGCGGTCCGCACGTGTGCGAACACGTCGAGAAACAGAAACTGAAGTGGGCTGTACGCCTCTGTGATTGCGTAGGTGGCCGCGGGTACGAGCCAGGCAATGCCCAGCGCCTCAGTTCTGGTTACAGGGCGCGGCATGACTAGCATCACTGCCGGGGCCGCATAGAGCAGTCCCTGTCCCACCCAGAAGGCCGGCCCAGCGAGAGGATCGCCAGCCCGGCTGGCAGCGAAAGCCAGGGCGATGATCAGTACAGCGCACGCCGCTCCCACCATAACCCATGGCAGGCGCCCCCACGGGTGTATTCGCCTTTCGTGTCGCCGGCGATAGGTTGGGTACGCGGATCGGCTGCGCCTCAGCATCACGGACGCGGGCACCTCCCCTTGCCTGGGGTGACCCCGGGCCTGCCCCGGCGACAAACCCTTGTTTCGCCCGCGCGAGAGGCGCCTCGCATATTCTCTCCTAAAGTCACGCTTCCGCGGCATGCGTCGCTTCGATCTCCTGTTGCTCGGTTGGGTTCGGCGGGGCACAGTTCCGGCCCGCAGTTGGCTCGGAGCCCAAATGTACTTTGACGACCTCTATCCGTCGAGTCCGCGCGTGGCCGGTCAGAATTGTGATCCCTCGGCCCGTTCGCTGGTTCCGGACTCGGTTATCGAGCAACAGGGCGACCCTGACCGGACCTCTGTGTCGCTGGCCCGTGTGAGGCTTTCGCCCCGCCCTCCTTCTGCGGGCAGCGACGGGTGGAGTCCCCACCACTCAACGTCCGGACACCTCCCTCTCACCGGCGGAGGGTGCCTTCCGCCCGCAACGTCTGACGCTCTCGGCGGCGGGCGATGACTCGCGCCAACAGGTACCGCCACGGTCCAGCCAGTAGGCCCAAGCGATTCGACCAGCGCAGGTCAGTGGGGAAATCGCTAGGCAGGTCCCCGCTCCGGAGACTCTCGGGCCCATGCGATTCCCGTAAGAAGCGGGGAATCAGCCGCAGCAGGCTCGGTAGGGAGCTCGGCCGCGACACGATTACATCTGAGTAGAATGCTGTTAGTCCCACTCCGTATCCGAACATCTGCCTTCGCAGATCACGCCGTTGGCGTCGATCGAAGTGGTGCGTAACCGCCGTCGGCTGATATACGACGGTGCCACCTTTCAGCAGGAGTTCCGAAATGGCACGAGTGTCCTCACCCCCAAGTGTCCAGGTGCCCGCTCCTAGCGCAGTGACAAAACCCC
>PKXR01000185.1 GCA_003133485.1 Candidatus Dormiibacterota bacterium | reverse complement strand
TCAAGCTGTTCATGGCCTACCCAGGCGTCTTCTAGCCACGTGTGGACGTTCGACTCCTGCGTACTGTGGCAGGAGCCGTTCGTCATCTACTCCCGCATCCTCGGCGCCACCTCGCGGGTACACCTCGGCCCGAAGCTCACCAACCCGGCGACGCGGGACTGGTCCGTCACCGCATCGTTGTTCGCCACTTTGAACGACATGTTCGGCAATCGCACCGTGTGCGGTATCGGTCGGGGCGACTCAGCGCTGCGTGTGACCGGCCGCCGCCCCACCTCGATGAAGAGCTTTGCCGAGGCCATCACGGCCATCAAGGACCTCGCCGAGAGGCGGCAGGCCACCCTGAACGGCACGGCCGTTCGCATTCCCTGGGCAGGCGGCAGCCGATTGCCCGTCTGGGGAGCCGGCTACGGACCGAAAGCGCTGCAGGTAATCGGCGAGCGCGCCGACGGCTTCATCCTGCAGGTGGCCGACCCCGACGTCGCCCGCTGGACGATCGAGTCGGTGCGAGCCGCGGCCCGCTCGGCGGGCCGGGAGCCCGGCGCGATCACGGTCTGCGCGGCCGCGCCGGCCTATGTCGGCGACGACCTCGCCCACCAGCGCGAGCAACTGCGTTGGTTCGGCGGCATGGTGGGCAACCACGTGGCCGAGATCGTGCGCCGGTACGGGGACGACACTGACGCGGTCCCCCGCGAACTCACTGAATACATCAAGGACCGCCGCGGCTACGACTATCAGCACCACGGTCGGCCCGGCAACCCGACCACTGACTTCGTGCCAGACGAAGTGGTTGACCGATTTTGCGTTCTAGGCGAGATCGGTGCCCACCGCGAGCGGATGGCCCGATTGGCGGAATTGGGAGTTGACCAATTCGCGGTTTACCTCATGCACGATAAGCAGGAGGCGACACTGGAAGTGTACGGAAACGAGATTATCCCGAACTTCTAGGGCTGGCAGGTCGCCGATAAGTGGCCGCCCGTCGTTTGAGTCGATCCGGCCCAGCGTTCTTCTTATTGTCCAACTCCCGGAGAACAGCGATAGGAACTATCAATCGAACCGCCGCCTGACTCAGTTCAGCTCTCCAGTCGATCTCGATTCCAATCAATCGGAATCGCCGGGCGGTGGATTCGGTTATCTCGCGTATGTGCCAATACCGCTCAGTGTGCAGCTGGCGTATCCACCAGTCGCTGGTGAAGTGGGTGGCGGAGCTGCAACTCGGCGTCCTCGAGTGCGCTGACGTATCCATCCCTAGCCCTGATGATTTCCTCAGCCCCTGCACTTCCGCCCCGTCGGTTTGCCAGATAGGTCCGGAGGTTGTTCATCGCCTCTCGAGCCTGTCCTGGCGACGCTCCGGGAGTAGTTCCACGGCGGGTCAGTATCCGCTGACGGAGCGCGGGACCGGGTCGAGCGGCGGACTCGGATTGCCTCTGCTTCCCGCCCGCCTCGACGGGTGCCGAATTGGAAAGGTCTCCGTTCCGCTGGAGATTGTTGCCCAATGGAAGTCACCCAGCTGCAACGCGGGCGATCCCGATCGCTTGCACCCCGGGAACAGGTTGGCGGCACAGACGAATTTAGGCAGGGCGCCGGTAGCGTGACTGTCGCGCGGCGGGAAGCGAGGTTAGGCGCTGGTCGCTGTGGTCGCCACCTTCCGCAGCGCCAAGTACAAGAGGCGGTCGAGAGCCCGAAACCATTTGTCGGTCGCTGCCTCCATTTCGCGGTCGCCGCTCTCCCCGTTTCGGATATCTTCCTTGAGGTCCATGATCACTTTCACGTAGACCGTTCGTGCTTCAGCTTCGGCTCTGGCGATCGCCTCCCACCCCCGAGCCGCAGACAGCAGGTTAGGATCGGCCTCCAATCTGTGTCGTCAGCCAGGAATGCAACTGCGTGCTGTCGGCGCCAATTGCAAGCGGACTAGCAATCTCCTGCCTGCTGCGCTCCATACGTAGCCTGAGCGACTGTGAACTCGCCACCGTACGGCGAGTCCAGTTGTTGGATCAGGTCGTTGCACGAGAATGGCTCAGTCGCGAGATGCTCCTTGGCCGATTGCACGGCCTCGGCGTTCCAATTCACCGTGAGGCTGTCGACGGCAACAGTCGCATCATTGACCGAGTATCCACCACCGTCCGGCGAGTCAAGTTGGTCAATGAGACCCTGTTGCGAAAAGGCCTCCGTGCTCAGGTACTGGTAGGCTTCTTCTGCTGCGCTCTTCTGCTGCTGCGTCAGGGTGGGGCCGACCGGTGTTGGGGCTGGTGTAGGAACTTGCGAAGCTGACGGTGACGGTTGAGACGACTGTGAGGCCGTTGCCGAAGGGGAACTTGTAGGCGAAGAACTTTTGGCGGTCGTACTGCAGCCAGTAAGGGTAATGACGAGAACGGCAAGCCCAGCGTAACCAATAGTCCACTTCTTCATGTCGGATGAGGAATCCGATTCCGCGAGTGGCGGCGCCGAAGATCACGTAGAGAACCGCCCCGACAATGCCGCAGCACAAGCCCGCCACAGCCATTCCTTTGTGGGCGGCCCCCTGGTTACCCTTGCGGATACCGATACTCCCGAACGTGATAGCCAGCACTACCTGCGCAAGAGTGAAGACGCCCAACCAACAGAAGACAATGCTCGTGATCCCGAGGATCATTCCGGCCACGGCCAGCCCGTTGCCCGGCCCGACTGCCGCCAGAGGCGAGGAGACGGGAGCGGTGACGACGAGAGGCTGCGGTGTGGTTGGGCTTACTAGTTGATTCTGAGACCCACTTGGATTGTCCATCCAAGTACTCCTACCGAGTTGGCGTCAACCTAGGGTCGCCGAAGGTCGATCCGAATCAACTCGCTTTCGCCGACCGTACCACCGAACGGGACAGCGTGCCTATTCCAAGCCGTGAGTTTGTGTTACAGAACCGTCAGTCGGCGCGGCAGCACGGGGGCGAATCTTCGCCGGGCTAGACCTCGACCTTCCCGCCTGGCAGTGCCAGCTTTCGAGCTACGGCATCCCGGATCGCCTGTTTGCCCTCTTGATCGAATCTAGGTTTGCCGCCTTCTCGGACTAGTTCGTAAGCGGCTCCGACGATGGCCCAATTGAGGTGGCGCAGTTGGTGCCTAACCTGGCCCACCTCCTCAATCGTGATCCCTAGCCGCTGAGCGATCTCGACTTGGCTCACACCTCGCCGGGTGAGCATTTCCAGCGGGTGATAGGCGGTCCGGGGTACGGGCGGAGGTAGGGCGGCCATCGAGGGCAAATGATAACGAACGTCTGTTCCCTTTGTGTGAGCCGCGATTGGGTACGCTGCCTGAGAACATGACCGGATGGCGAGCGGATTTTTCGGGCGGAAGTGGCCCAAGCGGGAGCCGGAACAGCCACCCGCTCCCACCGCCGATCGCCTGACCGTCTACTTCCATACGGTTAGCGATGAATACGACTTCCGGGACGGGGATCACGTCACGATGGCAGGCTTCCACCCGTTCCACGACACCACCTGCTTGGACCCGGTGGAAGAGACGATCGAGGCACCGTCGGCCGAGGGTATCTTCTACTTCCGGCTCGCAGGAGGGACTTTCCACCGGGCCGACCTAGAGCGTCCCGAATTCGAGGTCGGGGCACTGGTCCGGATCTCGCACGATGACACCATCCCCGGCCATCCCAACGCCCTCAGGGTTTGCTCGCTCGATAGCCGGTACACCGCTGGCTTCCTGCCCCACGCGCTCGGGGAGAAGATGGCTCCCCACCTCCCTGCTGGCTTCAGCCGACAGGGCGTGGTGCTGCAAACGGTGGTGCGCAGGGATGGATCCCGGATCGGGCTGCGGATCATCGGCTCCGTGGGACGGGAGCTAGCCACCGTGATAGTTGATAGGCCGCGGTCGCCGAGCCCTCCGGGTGTCTAGCCCTTTGCGCCCTGCGCTGGCTAAGCCGACCGGAAAAGGTGATTCGTGAGCGCCATCTCCGAGTCCCTCGCGAGTCGGCCTGGGCCGCCGGACTCCGCCGGCGCCACGGGCAGCCCTGACCGAGAAGGCGGCGCCAGGCCCCAGCTGGAGGGCTCGGGAATCCTGGCTGCCGCCGTCTCGACCGGGCAGAGTCAGTCTCCGGTGCCCCAAGTTAGGGAGGAGTTAACCCCGAGGGGCGGACCGCCACAGCCACCTTCAAACCGCATTCCAGTCACGGGTGCCGGCTGATTGGCAGGGTCGAAGACCGGTGCAGAAGGCGTGACCTGGACAGCTACATCGAGGCACGGCTGAGGTGAGCCGCCAAGGCACCGGGGCCGGACGCCGTTACTGCTTCGACCGTTCCCGCTCGATGAACTCCTGCGTGTGTGCCCAATGCCATAACTCGGCCGGGTCACTCGCCACGAAGTAGGGGACCAAACCTTCTCTGGGCGGCGGCCCGACCATCTCGCCGCAATGGGCACATTTACCGTCGCCAACCTTCAGCACGAGGTGAGCATCCTCGGCCCCGTGGACCACCCGTAGGGCTTCGACGTCATTGTCCCAGAGCACCCGAGCCACAAAGCGCGGCACTTCTTCGCGCCTAGCGACCGAGACGCTGGCAGTCTTCGCAGAGTCGGTATGCCGTGCCGTCCGGCCCCTTGCCGGGCCTGACGAGTCCCAGAGCGGTTACTTCCTTGCCTGCGGGGCACTGAGAGTAGTTGTGATAGACCCGCTCGCTCTCGGGCTTCTTCGGCTCGTTGGCCGAGAAGTAGTCCGCACCCGGTGCCATCGCCCGCCCTCCTGTCCCTAGCCCTGGTGCGAGTCTAGACCGCCCGACACCAAATCGGGCAGCGGATGTCAGCCATGACCTCAAGCCGTGGCTATCAAGTTGGCTATCAATCCCGCTCCGACCAGTAAGCGGGATGGCCCCGGGTGACCCCATTTTGATCTCAAAATGGGTGGAGGCGACTCCGGGAATCGAACCCGGGATCGCGGTTTTGCAGACCGCTGCCTTACCACTTGGCTAAGTCGCCTCGCCTCCCCGGGATTGTACCTGTCGGTCCGACGGCCTACCCTCTACGCGGAGGCTGCGCCAAACTCGGATCCTAGCTTCCAGTGCCTTGAAGGAGAGCCACGATGGGCGAGTCCGGTTCCGCGGCAGTACTCCTCGGCAGGCATGGGGCGGTGGTCCAACTTGTGCTGAATCGCCCTGAGAGGCTCAACGCGATCGATGAGGACATGGCGACCGGACTTCGCGCCAGCCTCGAGCTCGTAGCAGCAGATCGCGACTGTCGCTGCCTCACGATCACAGGCTCCGGACGAGCATTCTGCGTCGGTCAATCCCTCTCCGAAGGAGCCACCGGACAGGCGCTTCGCCGCGACATTGCGGGGCTCGTTCGGACCCGTTACATACCCATCGTCAGAGGTATCAGAGCGCTCTCCGTCCCGGTAGTTGCCGAAGTGAACGGTATCGCCACTGGGGCGGGATTCGCGCTCGCTCTGGCCGCCGACATCCGGCTGGCGTCGGACGCCGCGTGGTTCGCGTGCGGCTTCTCGAACATCGGGCTGGTCCCGGATTCCGGAGCATCATTCTTCCTCGGCCGTTACGTGGGCCTATCCAGAGCACTTGAGTTCGCAATCACCGGTCGCCGGATCTCCGCTCCTGAGGCCCTCACCCTCGGGCTGGTAACCCGGGTCTTCCCCGCCAAGACTTTCGAGGATGACTGTCTTGCGTTCGCCGAGGAGTTGGCCGCGGGGCCGACCCGGGCATTCGCGCTGACCAAGACGGCTCTGAACATGGGTTTGAGCCACACCCTTGAAGATCAGATGGAACGGGAAGCGCAATTGCAACAGGAGGCTTCCGAGACGGACGACTTTCAGGAGGGCCTCGACGCCTTCCGAGAGCGCAGGGCCCCGCGCTTCAAAGGACACTAGGCCCCTAACCGGCTCAAAGCCCGATATGGAGTCGACTGAGGCAACCCAATACCCAGCGCAGAGATGGGATTAATCGACTTTGCCAAGTGGCGAGCCCGCCCTTGAGGTTCAAGCAAATCGATCACCCGGCCCCCAAATTTCGGGTGGAGCGCGAGCCCTCGAACGGTCGGCGAGGGCGCGCAGTGGGGGCTCCATCGTGCCATCTCGCACTGATTGGAACCTCGTGACGTACCCCCGAGCACGGGTACCGCGCTGGCGGACGGTTGACACACCCGGCAGAAGTCGGTGGGAGTCCGGGCATCGGACCTCAAAGCTGATTCCTCATCCCCTTGTCTCCTCTGGAGCCAGTCGGCTGGCGTCAGGACCGGGAGTCGAGTTGGCGGTCTATTGACCCGAGGTCCCGGTGCGAATTCCCGGATCCAATCCGCCACACTTAGGGAGCCCAAAAGGGCGCGACGCCACTCGAGTGACCTCCTCCAGGTGAAGGAGGAAGTCCCGAGGACGTCCAGCCGATCTGTTCCTGTCCTTCGAAACGGGAGACAACCAAGGAAGCATTCGAAGGACCCCGCCGTTCTCCGAGACTCGAACTGGATTAGTCTGTACCATTCCGTTAGCACCAGTGTCCGCTGCTCTGGAGGGCTGCACCGAAATCGCACGTGTCAGGTATCGGCGAGACCCGACTCCAGCTGACGTGGGGCGCGACGCAATCGTTCGCGCATCTAAAGCGTGGTAGGCAGCAATCGATCGCCGAGTACCCAGACCACCTGCGGGCGAGGGCATAGCGACGTCTGACGTCCCACGCCAGACTCGACGGTGGACTCGCACGGAAGCGCTGCGGACGGGCGCAATGCCCGTGGTCGTCATCGTGGCGGCTGTTTTTGTCGCCAACCTTCCGGCCCTGATTCATCTGGTCGCCACGAACCCACTCGATCTGCAAAGCCACCTAGACCCTCTTAGCCAACAGGGATTCTTGGCCGGCTTTCCAACGATCGACCCCAACAACGGAATAACCGCCCAAGCACTCGGCCACCTTGTTTCCCTGGACTGGCTAAGCGGTCATATTCCTTGGTGGAATCCGTACGAAGGAGTCGGAGTACCCCTCGCCGGTGAGATGGCGTCCGCGGCCTTCTTCCCGCTCGTGTTTATACAGCTTTTCTCTGGCGGGGTAGTGTGGTTTCACTTGGCACTTGAGGTGGCCACCGGGCTGTCCACCTACTTCTTGGTCCGCCGCATCGGGTTGGGATTCGGCGCGGCGCTCGCCGCCGGAATCGCCTTCGCGCTGAACGGAACGTTCTCTTGGTTGACGGCGGCAAATATTAATCCGATCCCATTTCTTCCGCTCTTGCTGCTGGGTCTGGAGCTAGGTCGATTAGGCAAGACTTCAGCTCGGCGCTGGGGGCGCCTGTAGGTAGCACTATCTCTAGCCTTGTCTATCTACGCCGGCTTTCCTGAGACGACAGGAATCGACACCCTGTTTGCAGCCTTCTGGTTTCTGCTGAGGCTCCAAGGGCTAACACGCGGCGAGATGATTCACTGGCTGCGCACCTCCGCGTACGGAGTCGCCTTGGGGCTACTCCTCGCGGCTCCCCTGATCATTGCGTTCCTTGACTATGTAGTTCGCGCTGACCTCGGAGGCCATGCGCCCGGATTCGCGGGCGTCCACCTGCCTCGCTCCGGAATCGCCATGGTTTCCCTCCCTTATGTGTTCGGGCCCATCTTCGGACTGTTCCAATCGGATCCCACCGGAACCCTCGGAGCTCTGTGGAGCAACGTGGGAGGTTACGTGACACCCGCGCTAGTCGTGCTTGCGTTTTTGGCTGTCTCGGGTGCACTTATCCGGAAGGAAGACCGCTGGCTGCGAATCGGTCTATCGGCGTGGGTCGCTCTGGCACTATCCACCACCTTTGGCGTCCCGGTTGTCGGCTCAGTGCTCGAATTGATCCCCGGCGTCTCGCATACAGCCTTCTTCCGGTACGCTCCACCTTCATGGGAGCTAGCTACGATTCTACTGGCGGTCATGGCTATCGACGACGTGGCCCGTGGCCGCGTTTCACCTCGGATCGTCTGGTCTGGTGTCGCGATCACGCTGCTTTCGTGGGTCCTCTCCGTCGCGATCGCCCTAAGACTGATTGCGCACCTGCGTGGAGCGCCGCACATTCACCTGTACGCCGGAGCTTCGTCGGTCTGGGCGCTGGCCCTAATCGCCGCTGTTGCTGCTGCCGTTCTGTGGCATAAGGAACCGGGAGCGAGGCCGCGAATTCGAGCAAGCCGCGTGCTAGTCGGCCTAGTGTGCGTGGACGTCCTGGCAATGTTCCTAGTCCCTCNNCCTCAGTTCTCCGCACCGCAAAAGGCCACACTCGACAGTCGACCGATCCACTTCCTGCAGGTTCACCTTGGACTCGAGCGCTTCTTCACGCTCGGACCAATCCAGCCTGACTATGGCAGCTATTTCGGCATCGCCGAAGCGAATACCGCGGACCTTCCCATCCCTCAGCTGTGGGCGGAGTACGCAACGACTCATTTGGCGCCCAATTCGAATCCGATCACGTTCTCAGGATTACAGGTGAACTCTCCAACGGGCCCCACGCCGTGGCAACAATTCGTAGCCCACTTCACGGACTATGAAGGAGTCGGCGTGAAGTACCTAGTCGTACCCAGCAGCGCGATTCCAAGGCGCATTCCTGAGCGCCTCCACCTGGTCCGTGTCTTTTCCGACGACGTCGCCACGATTTACCAGCTGCCACACCCAAGTCCCCTGTTCCAGACGCGATCTTCGGCGTGTTCCGTGCATCCCAAGAGTCCGACGACCGTAGTCGTCAAGTGCGATTCACCTGCTACTCTCGTTTGGCGGGAAATGTATTTTCCGGGGTGGACCGCCACAATTGCGGGACGCGCCGTACCGATCGCGCGGGCGGACTCCATCTTCCAAGCCATCCGCATCCCGGAAGGGCGTCACACGGTTCGCTTTGGTTACCAGCCCGAATACATCTCGGCTGGGCTACTCGCCGCGCTGGTCGGACTAGGCCTTGTGCTTATGGACTTCGGCTGGATCTTCTTCACTCGGAATCGACGACGCATCCGCACTTTTTCTGAACGTGATAAGCAGTCGTGACCTGCCGTCTGCCGCTCGCTCAGCTGCCAGTATATTTCCACGGTTCGCCTTGGGGCCGCGGCCCACCGTGGGCTTACCTGATACGAAAAAGCTGGCGGGTTTCCGGTCACGATGGGCGGTCGGCGTGGCTCCCCAAAAACTCCACCACGACTCGGTGAGCTCGGCGACTAGCTGGATACGCTAACCGCTGCGGTCACCTGAGCCTGTGGAACAGTGTATGGTCCGTCGCTCGCCCAGACTAGCACTTGGTAGGTTCCGGCCGGAAGGTCAACTGTAGACCAGGTCCATTCCGGTCCAATCCAGGCCGCCTGTAAGGTCCAACTAGAACCGCCGCTGGCCTCGGTGAAGAACGAGTAGTCGACTTGGGCCCCGCCGGGACAGGTCGCTGATGCGATTGCATTGATCGGCTGTCCACTTACGATGGAAGATGGCATCGAGAGCGTCACGGCGGAGCACGCCGCGGTGGGTTCTACCTGAACGCTTTGCAGCGCCTCTACCTGCGGTACGGTGTACGGCCCGTCGCTCGACCAGACCAATACAAAATACTCACCGCTCGTCAACCCTGCGGTGGGCCACGTCCAATCGCCGCTGACCCACGCATCCGTCAAGGTCCAGGGACCGGTCGACGACGGACCGGTCAGATAGGTATAGAGCGGGGTGGTCCCGCTCGGGCAGGTCGCCGACGCAGACACGACCACGGACTGGCCAGCGTTTACCGTCGGCGGGCTGACGCTGACGGTCACACCTGTGCAAGCAGCCGGCGTGTTGACTGTGATGCTGGTGGTCGCCTCGGCTTCAGGTGCCTGATACTGAGCCCCACTTGCCCATACGAGAACGTAGTAGGTCCCGTTCGGAAGACCGGACGTTGGCCATATCCACGCCGACCCTACCCACGCAGCCTTTAACGTCCAGGGGCCGTCGGAGGAAGTACTTGTAAAGAAGGAGTAGAGCGGCTCCGTTCCGGCCGGACAAGTCCCCACCGCTGAGACTGTGACGGGCTGTGCGGCCGCCAGGGATGAGGGCGACGCCGAGACCGACACTGCGGTGCAGGGCGACTGAGTGTAGNNGTAGTTTGTAGCTGCGGAGTAGTGTAAGGCCCATCGCTGGCCCAGACCAGGACTTGATACTGCCCATCAGCCAAGTCCACCGTCGACCAAGACCAGCTTGAACCGATCCAGGCGGCTTCCAGCGTCCAGGTTGATGAACTGCTGGACCGCACAAAATAGGAGTAACGAGGCGCAGAATCCGCCGGGCACGATGCTGACGCGCTGACCATGACCGCAAGACCAGTCGTGGCAGTCGCCGGTACGTCAACGATGAGCGACGTACAGGCCGTGATGGCATCGACCGTTACCGCGACCGTGGCTTGAGCCTGGGGCACGGTATATGGACCATCGCTGACCCAGACGAGAACTTGGTAAGTTCCGGGCGAGAGTGATTCGGTCGGAAGAGACCACTCCGATCCGACCCACGCGGCCTGCAGAGTCCATGCTTGTGCTCCGGCTGACTGTGTGAAGTACGAAAAGAGGGGACTGGTTCCCGTCGGGCATGTTGGGGTGGCTGCGACTTCGGCCGGCTGACCTTGGAGCACGCTCGTCGGGGCAGAGACCGAGAGTGCTGTGCACCCGGTCAGCGCGCTGACCGTCACAGACGCTAGCCCTTGTTCCTGAGGATCCGCGTAGGGTCCATCGCTAACCCACACCAGGACTTGATAACTGCCCACCGGAAGGCCAACGGTTGACCAGGACCAGTTCGGGCCAATCCAGGCCGCGTCCAAGGTCCACGAAGCCGAGGAGCTCGAACGACTGAAGAACGAGTACTCGGGAAGGGATCCAGCTGGGCATGTGCCGTTCGCGGAGACCGCCACGGCACCGCCCACTACGACTGAGCTGGGAACGGTGGAAACGTCGACCGCCGAGCACGCAGGTTGTGTCGCGATGGTGAGATCGGCCGAGACCTCAACCTGCGGGAGAGAATAAGGCCCGTCGCTCGCCCACACCAGGACCGCATACGCCCCCTGCGCCAAATCCGCTGTTTGCCACGTCCAAGAAGGACCTGTCCATGCAGCCTGAAGCGTCCACGGGCCAGACCCTCCTTCCTGCGTGAAGTACGTGTACTTGATCTCCGCTCCAGTCGGACAAGTCGCTGCGGCGGAAACAACATCTCCGAAACCGGGAGCAACAGAGGTCGCTTCCAGCGACGCTGTGACCGCGGTACAGGCCGGGGCCACGTATTGGTACTGATCAGATGCAGCGACTAGACTAGATCCCAGGCCGGTGACTACCACCACGTCAACCACGGTCGGCGACTCAGCAGGGGTAGCCACTGTGATGGCGGTGCCACTGGAGTTCACATCCCCCAAACCAACGGTCACCGCTTGACTTCCAAAATACACCGTCTGGGCGCCCAAGAAGCCGCTCCCCGAGATCGTCACCGTCGTACCCCCTGCTTGGGGACCGTAAGCGGGGCTCACGCCAGATACTTCTGGACCGGATCCCTGAAGCGAGGTGGCGATCTGTGTGATAGCCGGAATATTTGGGGACTGCCCTGTCTGCGTTTGCAACTCCGTCCAAGCACACGACGCGGAAAGTAGCGTCGACCCGTTTGGGGGTGGACAGGCCGCAGACCCGCCGGGCTCCACCATGACCCCCGTGAATTCCATGCCCGAGCCTCCCTGGCTCGTGGCCCACTGGCTGAGGGCAACCCACTCCGGAGCGTCACCGGAGTAGTAGATCTCCGGCAACGCGCACGTTCCAGTGATTCCCTGGGAAACGTCGTACACCTGATTC
>PKXR01000182.1 GCA_003133485.1 Candidatus Dormiibacterota bacterium | reverse complement strand
GTGGCCCGTCACGATCAAGGCGGAAGCTAGCAAGGCAGCGACCACGAAGACCCAGACCGGCCAGCCCTGCGGCCAGGCGGTGAAATTGGCGAGCAACAGGGAGAGCCCCAGGCCGGCCACCGCGGACGCCCAGAGCCCCGTCGAGGGCGGGCTGCTGGGCAGGGTGCGGGAGATGAACAACAGAGCGAGGGTGGTGCCCAGGGCGGTCAGCGAGAGGTCGCTCACGTAGCCGGCGTGGTTGATGAGCGCCAGATCAAGCGTCACAAGGGACAGGAGGAGGGCGCCTTCGCGGGAAGGGGAGGCTCGGCGTACAGCGGACCGACGGAACTTCGCGAGGATCGAACTGGACCCCTCCCCCGCAGCCTGCATCTCGCGATTATCCGAGGCGCCAGCGGGCCTCGCCGTGACGGGTAGGTAGCAACTCCGCCGCTATACCACGCGGGCGCCAAAGAGCCGCCTGATTTAGGAACGCTAGACTGCCATGGCAGATGAATGAGTTGAGCATCCGCGCCCAGCAACTAGACCGACGCGCCGCTCAGCTCAAGGAGCACCTTTGACTTCGCGGGTAAACAAGCGCGAGCTGAGTTCCTAGAACAGGAATTGGGGCGGGACGGAGCCTGGGATGATCCGGCCCGCGCCCAACGCGCGTCGCAGGAGTTGAGCCGTCTGCAGGGCGAGCTCCTAGAGCTTTCCACGCTGGCCCGCCGAGCTCAGGACGCCACCGAACTAGCGGATCTGCTAGGGGAGGACGCGTCGGGGGCGGACGAGTTAGCCGCCGAGCTGACGGTGATCGAGAAGGAGCTCGACCGCCGCGAGCTGGAACTCCTCTATCAAGATCCTTACTCCAACTATCCAGCGCTGCTCTCGGTGCACGCTGGCGCCGGCGGCACAGACGCCCAAGACTGGAGCGAGATGCTGCTGCGGATGTACCTCAAGTGGGGTGAAGCTCACCAGATGGATGCCCGCCTCCTCGATCAGTCCGAGGGGGAGGAGGCAGGTATCAAGAGCGCGACGGTGAGGTTCACTGGAACGCACGCTTACGGCCAGCTGCGTGCCGAGAAAGGAGTGCACCGGCTGGTGCGGATCAGCCCCTTCGATGCCGCCCATCGGCGCCACACCGCATTCGCGCTAGTCGAGGTCTACCCGGAGATTCCTGACGAAGTTGAGGTTGAGGTAGACGAGAAAGACGTGCGTGTCGATGTCTATCGCAGCTCCGGCGCCGGCGGCCAGCATGTCAACAAGACCTCGTCGGCGGTACGAATCACCCACATCCCGACTGGGATTGTGGTGACCTGTCAGAACGAGCGCTCGCAGCAGCAAAACCGGGAGACCGCGTGGAGGGTTCTCCGCTCCCGACTATCGGACTATCAGAGGGCCCAGCGCCTGGACCATTTGGCGGATCTCAAGGGTGACCTGATCTCGCCCGAATGGGGCAATCAGATCCGCTCCTACGTGCTGCAGCCGTACACCCTGGTCAAAGACAATCGCACCGCGCTGGAGGTCGGCAACGTGGAAGCCGTCCTGGAAGGGGAGATTGATCCGTTCATCGAGGCCTACCTTCGCCAGGAGGCCACCAACCGCGAGCAGGAGGGAGGGGCGTCGTAGCCCACGCCAGCGCTTCAACCGTTGCGGTTTTTGCGAACGCCAGTGCTCGCTGGCGTGACGGTGGACGCCTGCGGTGTACCGAAGCAGAACCTTTCGATGAGGCGACCGCTGCCAGGTCCAGCCGCGAAAGGTATACTCGGGCCAAAATCGAGAACGGCCAAGGGCTCAAACACTCTCCCTCTGGGGGGAGTCGGCCCGTCGGCTGCCAGTCCACCTGGCACGAGGACTAAGCCTCCCCTGATGTCGATTTCCACCAGCCCACCGGCACCCGTCGTTACCACGGGCGCCCGGAGCACCGACCTGGCTCGGAGCGAGCCGCCGATCATCGTCTTCGAGAAGGTAACCAAGATCTACGGGAACGGTCAGGCGGCGATCCGGGACGCGTCGTTCACGGTGCGGCCGCGCGACTTCGTCTTCGTGGTCGGCGCCAGCGGGGCCGGGAAGTCGACTGTCATTCGACTCCTGATCCGGGAAGAGCGGGCGACTGAGGGCCACGTCCTGGTCGAGGGCCAGGACCTGGCTCGGCTCAAACATCGCCACCTACCCCGGCTGCGCCGCAAGATGGGCATCGTCTTCCAGGACTTCAAACTGCTTCCTAGCCTCACGGTGGAGCAGAACGTGGCCTTCGCGATCCAGGTCACCGACCCCGGTCGGCCCCATCTCAAGGAGAAGGTAGGCGAGGCGCTCTACATCGTCGGCCTGGAGGACAAGCTAAACGCCCACCCCACTGAGCTCTCCGGAGGTGAGCAGCAGCGAGTCGCCATTGCCAGAGCGCTGGTGCACCGGCCCCGGATCTTCCTCGCTGATGAGCCCACTGGGAACCTCGACCCCGACGCCGGTTGGGGCATCGTCCAGCTACTTCAGCAGATCAATCATCGGGGCGCCACCGTGGTAATGGCCACCCACAACCGCGAGGTGGTGGACCTCTGCCGGCGCCGGGTGCTGGCGATCGAGGCCGGAAGGATCGTCCGGGACGAGGCCGAGGGGGCCTATCTGCGCGACGGGGACGCCATCCTTTGAATCCGATCCCCGCGCTCAGGTTCGTCGGTCGGGTGGCGATCCAGAACATTCTGCGTAACCGGGGCATCGCTGTCGCCAGCATCCTGACCATCACCCTCACGCTCTTGGGTGCCGGGGTGGCGGTGGTGGTGGTGCACGCCCTTGACGGGGTGCTCCATACGGAGGAGTCGCAGGCGTCAGTCCTCAAGGTGTTCATGGCGGACCACGTGGCCTTCGCCAGCGAAGTGAACCTGGAGCAGAACCTGGGCAATCAAGCCTCGGTCGCCAAGGCGAACTTCGAGAACAAGGACCAGGCGGCCAAGCAGGCTGGTAGCAGTCTCGGCCTGACCCAGGCCATTGATCTGCTAGAGAAGTCGGGAGCCGGCAACCCGCTGCCCGCATCGCTCAACTTCCACCTCCGGAACATCAAGGCGGTCTCCCAGCTGAATCGGGAGGTGAGGACCTCGGCTCTTCTTGACGGAGGGCCGCATCCCACCGACTACAACGCCGACGTCATCCCCCGTCTGGAGCGCTACATCTTCGTGGCCCAATTGGGCGGAGGGCTGGTAGTGGGGGTGGTCGGCGCAGTGGCCCTGGTGATCATCACTATCTCAGTGAGGACGGCCGCGTATGTACGCCGCCGGGAGATCGAGATTATGAAGCTGGTGGGCGCTACCGATTGGTTTGTCCGCTGGCCGTTCGTGCTGGAGGGGGTCATCGTGGGAGTCGTCTCGGCGCTCGTCGCGTCGCTCATTCTGCTCGGCGTGGGTTTGGGTTTCGGAGGTGGGCACAGCCTGGCTTTGGGGATCGGAGCTCGTTTTGCCGCGCTGATCGTCCTGGCCCTGGTGGTCGCCGGGGGCGCGCTCGGTTCAGTGGGCAGTATCGTCGGCGTCCGGCGCTCGCTGGCGACCTGACCGGGGCCAGCAGGAATTCTACAAGTGGCCCCGGTTACGAGCGGCGCTAGGATGGCGCCGGTCCTCGCGACGTGATGGAGGCAGTCAAGCGATGGCACTGACCGAGTCGGCGCCGGTTGGGGTGGCCGGTCTCACTCGCGACCGGCTCCGGGCGATGTATCGGGACATGCTCCTGGGCCGCCTCCTCGACCAACGGATACTGGTCCTCAACCGGCAGGGTAGGGCGCCTTTTGCGATCTCGGGGCAGGGTCACGAGGCAGCCCAGGTCGGCGTCGGCTACGCACTGCGCCGGGACCACGACTGGATCATTCCTTACTACCGGGACATCACCTTGGTCCTGGTGATGGGCATGGAACCTCGGGACCAGTTACTTGCCGCCCTGGCCAAGGCCGGGGACCCCAACAGCGGCGCCCGACAGATGCCCGGTCATTACTCCTCGCGGCAGCACAACATCGTCACCGGAGGCAGTTCGGTGGCGACCCAGATCCTGCACGGGGTGGGGGTGGCCCAGTCCTTCAAGTATCGGAAGGAGGACCGCGTGGTGGTCGCCTCGGTGGGAGAGGGAGGGACCAGCGAGGGGGACTGGCACGAGGGACTCAACTGGGCGGCCATCCACCAGCTGCCGGTGGTCTTCTTGGTCGAGAACAACGCCTTTGCGATCAGTGTCCCCCAATCACTCCAGATGGCGGTCGAACACGTCGCCGAACGGGCGGCCGGGTACGGCATGCCTGGGCAATCGGTCGATGGCGGCGACGTGCTGGCGGTGTACCGGGCTGCCAGCGAAGCGGTCGAGCGCGCCCGACGTGGAGGTGGGCCAACGCTTCTGGAAGCGACCTGCGTCAGGCTCCAGTCGCACAGCAGCGACGACGATCAGCGCCGCTACCGCAGCGCCGAGGATCTGGACGAAATGCGGACGCACGACCCGCTGGAGCGCTTTCGGGCGGACCTCGAGTTGAGCTCCATCCTGGCCGAGGGCGACGCTGACCAGATCCGCCAGGAGTGCCAGAGCCTGATCGATGAGGCCCAAGAGGAGGCGGATCGAGCACCGGCTCCGGATCCAACAACCGCCCTCCGGTACGTCTACGGCGAGGCCGGATAGGTGCCGGAAATTACCTACGTGGAGGCCGTACGGGACGCCCTTCGAGACGAGATGCGCCGGGACGATCGGGTGATCGTGATGGGCGAGGACGTGGGGGTGAAGGGTGGCGTGTTCGGGGCTACCGCGGGACTGTTCCAAGAATTCGGCGAGGAGCGAGTGATTGACAGTCCACTCGCCGAAGCGTCGATCGTCGGGGTGGCGATCGGCTGCGCCTTGGCCGGGCTGCGTCCGGTGGCGGAGATTCAGTTCTTGGACTTCATCCCTCCGGCCATGGACCAACTGATCAGCGAGGCGGCGAAGATCCGCTACCGCTCAAACAACGACTGGAGCTGTCCGATGGTGGTGCGGGCTCCCTGTGGCGGCGGCGTCCACGTGCATGGCGCCCTCTACCACTCCCAAATGTTGGAGGCGCTCTTCGCCCACGTGCCGGGGCTGAAAGTGGTGCTTCCGTCGAACCCCTACGACGCCAAAGGGCTGCTGCTGGCCGCCCTCAGGGACCCCGATCCGGTCTGCTTCTTCGAGCACAAGGGTCTCTACCGCTCGATGCGGCAGGAGGTCCCGGATGAGGAATACCTAATTCCCATCGGTCAGGGTCAGATCGTGCGCCCGGGTCGCGACATCAGCTGTTTCACTTACGGAGCGACCGTGCACGAGGTGGTCACCGCCGCCGAGAGTCTCCACCAGGACGGAATTGAGGTTGAGGTCGTGGATCTGCGCACGGTCCGGCCGCTCGATCATGATTTGATCGTGGAGAGTGCGACCCGGACCGGCAAGGTGCTGGTCGCTCACGAGGCCAACCTGGCGGTGGGGGTGGGAGCCGAAGTTGCGGCCTTGGTCGCCGAGGAGTGCTTTCAGGCGCTGGACGGCCCGGTGATGCGAATCGGCGGCCCGGAGATCCCGGCCATCCCCTTTGCCGAGTCCCTGGCCGAGGTCTACTGCCTCGGGCCCCAGAAGATCGAGGCCAAGCTGAGGGAGTTGGCCGCCTACTGAGGCGGCCAATGAGGTAAAAGAAGAGTTCATGGCGATCACCGTCAAAATGCCTCAGCTGGGTGAGTCCGTCACCGAGGGGACGATCGGCACCTGGCTGGTCCAACCTGGTCAGCAGGTGGAGCGCTTCGAGTCGTTGGTAGAGGTCATCACCGACAAGGTCACCGCCGAGGTCCCCGCACCCGCGGCGGGCACGGTGGGAGAGATCCTCGCGACCGAGGGGCAGCGATTATCAGTGGGCGAACCCCTCTGCACCCTGGAAGGAGCAAACGAGGAGGGCTCAAACGAGCCAGGTCAACCGGAGGAAGTCGCCGATGCGACGGCGGACCTCGTCGCCGAGAGTCCTAGCGACGAATCCAGCGAAATCGCCAGCCCGGCCGAGGCTAAGGAGCCAGCCGCAGCCGGAGAATCGGTAGCTACTGAGGCGCCCGCGGAAGTGGCGGACCCCGTGGCGCCCGTGAAAGGTTCCTCCGGCTTCGTCAGCCCCGCGGTGCGGGCGCTGGCCGAAGAGCAGTCCGTCGACATCAGCCAGGTGACCGGAACCGGATTCCAGGGCCGCATCACCAAGCGCGACGTGTTGCTATTCCTGGAGGTCGGGACGACTGCGTCTTCGCCGGTGACTCCCGATGCACCGGTTGCTCGCCCCGCTGTCCCTGAGGCGCCGTTGCCTGGGTCCAGAATCCCGCTCACCCCAATGCGGCGGGCCATTGCCGAGCACATGGTGCGCAGCCGGCAGACCTCGCCGCATGCCTGGACGATCGTCGAGGTGGACATGAGCGGGGTGGCGGCAGCTCGGGCGGCCCGCCGCGCCGAATTTCAGGCCTCGACCGGTATCGATCTCACCTTCCTCCACTTTGGGATGAAGTCCACTTGCCTAGCGCTGCGGGCGGTCCCGACGATGAACGCGACCTTCGAGGAGGACGCGATTCAGCTGAGCACCGAGATCAATCTCGGGCTGGCGGTGGCGGTGGGCGACGGTCTCATCGTTATCAGCTGGTAAATTGTTGGAGGGCTTATCGTCGCCGCGATGCCGGCGGGCGCGGATGAATTTGCCGAACGATCGTCCTTGCGGCGAGGAGGACGGCGGGATGCGACGGCGTGAGGGTTTCGACGGGTCCGACGTGTCGCAGCGAGCTGAACTCCCAAAGCGCGCAGACCGTCCAATCGGGGCAGTAGTAGCTCCACCACAACACACCGTGATACTTACCGGTGGCAAATATCGTTCGAGCCCATCCTTGAGAAACCGTACGGTCTCTGGTAACCACGTGCGACGGCTGCTTGACGCCCGCCGTCCGGAGAGCGGCCGTGTCGTTGAGATTGAGTATGCGATCCGTATCGTCAAGGTCGTACGTGCTAACGGCATAGTGCCTCCCGCTCGCGTGAA
>PKXR01000068.1 GCA_003133485.1 Candidatus Dormiibacterota bacterium | reverse complement strand
CTTCGCGGATGGGGCCCGTGGCGTCTGTCACGTCACCATCTTCGCAGGCTGGGCTCGCCCCAAAGCCACCAGCCCGGGCCGCCCGCCACCGCGCCTCCAACTCGGTGACTCGCTATCCTGGAACTGAGGCTGGCCGCTCCAGCCCCGCTCGAATCCCCAACTTTGTTACGGCCGCGACCACGCGACCACCTCTGCGAATCCCAGACCTAGTCACGATGCCGCCGACGCCGGCGGCCATCTTCTTACCAAGAGGTACCCATGGCCAGAATCAAGGTCGCGAATCCCGTGGTAGAGCTAGACGGCGACGAGATGACCAGGGTCATCTGGCAGATGATCAAAGACCAACTCATCCTGCCCCACTTGGATGTCGAGCTTGAGTACTACGACCTCAGCATGACCAACCGCGACGCCACCGACGACAAAGTTACAGTCGACGCCGCCTACGCCATTGCCCGCCATGGGGTGGGCGTGAAGTGCGCCACCATCACCCCCGACGAGGCGAGGGTGGCGGAGTTCGGCCTCAAGAAGATGTGGAAGTCGCCCAACGGGACCATCCGCAACATCCTGGGCGGGGTGATCTTCCGGGAGCCCATCGTGATGTCGAACGTACCGCGCCTGGTCCCCGGCTGGACCAAGCCGATCGTCATCGGACGTCACGCCTACGGTGACCAGTACGCGGCCACCGACTTCCTGGTTCCCGGTCCCGGAAGGGTCACTATCACCTACACCCCGGACGACGGCGGTGAACCCATGGAGTTTCAGGTGGCTCGGTTTGTGGGCAGCGGAGTCGCCATGGGAATGTACAACTTCGACGACTCAATCCGGGACTTCGCCAGGGCAGCTCTACGATACGGCCTTCGGCGCGGCTATCCCGTCTATCTGTCGACCAAGAACACCATCCTCAAGGCCTACGATGGCCGCTTCAAGGATCTCTTCGCGGAGGTCTACGACACCGAGTTCAAGGCCGAATTCGAGGCGGCCGGACTAGCCTATGAACACCGCCTCATTGACGACATGGTGGCCGGTGCACTCAAGTGGGAGGGAGGTTATGTCTGGGCCTGCAAGAACTACGATGGTGACGTCCAGTCCGACACCATCGCCCAGGGCTTCGGATCACTCGGCCTGATGACCAGCGTGCTGCTTACCCCTGACGGGCGAACCATGGAGGCCGAGGCGGCCCACGGGACGGTCACCCGGCACTACCGGCTGCACCAGCAGGGGCTGCCCACCTCGACCAACCCGATCGCGTCAATTTTTGCCTGGACCAGAGGACTGGGCCATCGCGGCGAGCTGGACTCGACTCCCCAGGTGACCCAGTTTGCCGAGGCGCTGGAGAAGGTCTGCATCAGCACTGTCGAGTCAGGCCAGATGACCAGAGACTTAGCCTTCCTGATCGGACCTGACGCTCCCTGGCTTACCACCGAAGAGTTTGTGGCGGTGCTGGCCAGCGGTCTCAGCGCCCGTCTGGCCTGAGACCGGCAGCAACTGGGCGGCGGCCCCTTCCCTCAGGCTTTTATCACCCAAAGCAGGGGCCGCTTTCTTTTTCCGTGGGGACCCCTCAGGGACCCAGGTGTCTGCAGAACATGACTCAGCGCTTTCTCCCGAAGTGCGGAACGCCCTGACGACCGATATCCGGCGGCGGAGGGCGGCCGGCGCCCGGACCGCTACGGCTGCGGCGGTGGGTGACGACGACCGCCCGGATCCCTTCCAGCACCGGTTCGATCGGGAGTTCGACACGGGTCATGAGCCGGAAAACGTCTGGATCCACCGAGACAAGGCTGACCGTGACCCGATGGAGTCCGGCCTGGGCCAGCTACCGCGGCAATCAACTGTCAGGACCCCCGGCACAGATCAAAACGGCTTTAACGCCGAGCGCCCTGACTCCGGATCAGGTAATTGGAGGTTAGAATCCTCCCGCCCCAGCCACCGAATGTTCTGACCAGCCTGAGCAGCGATGCCTTCACCGGTCAGGCTGATCGGATCGTGATCAGAACGCTATCACCGCTCGGACCGACTTGCTCACTCGGACTTACTTTTTTGTAACAGCCTCCCCCAAAAAGAGGTACCGCCGCTCCTCCGATCTCGGCCCACATCAATTCGGATCCACCACTGGTGGTGTTTTCGAGGCTGGAGGTCCCCCACTCCTTGTGTTCTGGCTGCCCCAACGGTATAGTCGGGCCAGCTGCCCGAAACTTAGAGGAGGTACCCATGAACGGTCGTACAAAGTTCGGCATTAGGCTACGAAGTGCGGCACTCGTGGCAGGGCCTATGATCGTGGTGGCGGGGCTCCTCAGCGTGGGCACGGTGGCGGCCCACGGCTGGCACCACTACCCACGCCCGAGCCCGACTCCAACGACTACCTCCGCTCCGACACCCACCCCGACTCCAACGCCCACCGCAACTCCAACTCCCACTCCGACTCCAACGCCCACCGCAACTCCAACTCCAACGACCCTCTGGGTGAACGGGTCAGGCACGGCCACCCCGCCCGCGGGGACCAGTTGTTCGGATCCCGGCTACAGCACCATCTCATCGGCCGTGGCCGCCGCGACGTCCGGAGACACCATCATGGTCTGCCCCGGCACCTACAACGAAGCGCCCGCTGTAACTACGTCCGACCTAACCATACAAGCCACGAATCCGCCCTGGACGTGGTCAGGGTCTTCCGGGGCGTGCACCGCTTCGATGTCGCCCCCGACCAGTGCCACAATTATCACGCCCCCTACCGGATATCCCGATGGACTAATACTCAGCGGTAACGGGATTACCTTCCGGGGCTTCTGGGTAGAGGGAAACTCAGGTGGGCCTGGCGTCACCACCTACGCATCAGACGGGTACTCCGGTTACCGGATACAAGACGATGTCTTCTATAACAGCGTCTTTGGTCTGTACTTCAATTCAGGCGGTACAACCCAGTCAAAGGTGCAGGGAAACTGCTTCAGCGATAACGACACCGGTGGTTCCGCGAGTGGTAATGGGATCTACGAGGACCAGGGCCTCTCCAACGCGGTGATCTCCGGCAATCACTTCGTCGATAACAGCAACTCCGCAATCGTGATCGTCGGTCCCAACCCCCCCAGCAACACGGTAGCCTCCAACATCGACGTCAGCTGGAACACCTCGTCTGGCGACGGCAGTCTGATCGCGATCTTCGGCACTATCGGAAGCACGGTCAGCCGAAACACCGTCCAGAATGACACTGGGGCCGCGGTCTTCTTCGGTACTGACACCGGCCTCAGCATCGAGAAGAACGTCATTAGCGGAAGCGGTGAAGGCGTCTACGCATGCGGAACCAACGACACGGACGTGGGGGCCGCCTGCACGACGGCGCCCAACAGTAACGTCGACATTAGCGGGAACGAGCTCTACCACGACGGGGGATCCGCACCAGGTGGTGCGGTCTATGTGAGTCTCGGCTCTCTGACAGGCTCACTTATCACAGACAATCACGCGTACGGGAGCTCGGGCGACGGGATCTACCTTGATTCAGGCGGCAACACAATCAGCGGCAACCGGGTCCTGGCCAGCAGCATCTACGACTGCCAGGACATCACTACTGGTAGCGGTACCTCCGGCACCGACAACACTTGGCACGATAACCAAGGCAAGACTTCGAACCCGTACGGTCTCTGTAGGCCACTCCACCGGTTCCATCGGCACCCGTAGCTGACAACGGAGCCCTCGGCCAAGTGGCCGAGGGCTTCCTTCCCCTTCGGTTTGGCAACGAGGAGCGCGCGAGGCCGTCGGCCGTTCCAAACGGAGCCATGCTTGGCCCGGCACCCGTCAAGACGCAGGCTGTTGAGGGCTTCGGGAGCGCCCGTATGATGGCCGGAAATGGGCAAGCGTCGCGGCTGGCCGCGGCAGGTTGCGCCGGTGCTGGCCTTGGTCTCTGGTGGCTTACTGATCGGCTGCGCCGCCGCGCCTGACCCGGGGGCGACGACCAAAGCGGAGCTCACGGCCACGTCTGCCGCGCAGTTAGGTTCCTGTGCTGGGGTCAGCCTCTATCCGAACCCCGGCTCGCAGACCGCCTCCACCGCCACCCAGATCAGCTTTCAGGGCATCTCCTCCTCTCGGGTTTCTTTCCGGGACATCTCCGTAGACGG
Source organism: Candidatus Dormiibacterota bacterium (assembly GCA_003133485.1). Next base: position 5,012 of record PKXR01000068.1, on the reverse strand, counting down.
CTCGGTTACCGGGCCCCACTCGGGTCATGTGGTCGCCGACTCGAGTCGCCGGGGGGCCAGCTTCTATTCGAACCAGCCATTTGCCCCAGGCGAACTGGTGACCGTCACGAGCCCCTTCAACGTCTGCGGCGCGACCGGCGGGACAGCGTCTTTCCGAGTGGCGGCGACGGCCCCTACGCTGCCACCGCCAGCCTCTGGCCCTGGTCTCACCGCCAGCCCGGCCACGCAGAGCTTCCAATCCGAGCCGGCTCTGAAACCTCCGGTCTTGGTGGTGAGCAAGCCCGCACCGCCTTCGGACGAGGGGGACTTCTTCCTCTCCCCGGATCCTGAGGCCGGCGGCCAGGCCGGCCAGGCTGGCCCGATGATCGTGAACGGCCAGGGTCAGCTGGTCTGGTTCGATCCGGTGTCCGCGGGTGAGCTGGCGGCCGACTTTCGGGAGCAGACGTTTGCTGGCCAGCCAGTTCTGACCTGGTTTCAGGGGGACTACTTCGACGGCCATGGCGACGGCGAGTTCGTGATCATGAACGATCGCTATCAGGTCGTCCGAACCGTCGAGGCCGCCGAGGGCTACGCCGCCGACCTGCACGAGCTCGTGCTCGGACCGGGCCAAACCGGGTGGATCACGATTTACGACACAGTCGGCTGGAATCTCAGCGCCGAGGGCGGTCCCAGCGACGGGGCGATCTATGACAGCATCGTCCAGGAGCTCGACTTACGCACCGGAAACGTCCTCTTCGAGTGGCACAGCCTGGACCACGTCAACCCAGCCAACTCCTTCATTCCCTACGTCAAGGGCCAGGCGACAGCCTGGGACTACTTCCACGTCAACTCGGTCGACCCCACCCGCGACGGCACCGTCCTGATCTCGGGGCGGGACACCGAGGCTGCCTACCTGGTCGACAAGGCGACCGGCCAGGTGGTCTGGACGTTGGGTGGTAGGAACAACAGCTTCGTGATGGGCGAGGGGGCAGCGTTCGCCCTCCAGCACGATGTCGAGCTCCATGGACCCAGGACGGTGACTCTGTTCGACGACGAGGACACCAGTGCCGACGGGCCGCCTGCCAGGGCCGTCGAGCTCCGGCTAAATCTCGTCCGGCACACCGCCTCCCTGGTGTGGTCTCGCCAACTTCCTGGATTCCTGCTGGTCCTGAATCAGGGCAATGTGCAGGTGCTCTCGAACGGCGACGTGGTGGTCGGCTGGGGTGCCGCAACTTACACCTCCGAATACTCCGCGAAAGGGAAGCTCCTCTTCAATGCCCACTTTCCCGGGCTCACCAGCAGCTATCGGGCTTACCGCGTCCGCTGGACGGGCCGACCGACCAGCTCCCCCGCGGTTTCCACTGAGCCTGGAACAGGTGGTGGCCTGAAAGTCTTCGCCAGTTGGAACGGCAGCACCACAGTGACCAGTTGGAGGGTGATGGGCGGCGCGTCCTCAACCCAGTTGGCCGTCGTCGGCTCTGAGATCAAGGAGGGCTTCGAGACCACGATCTCCCTGCCGAGCCGGCCCGCGTTGCTAAAGGTGGAGGCGCTGGGAAAGAATGGTCGCGTTCTCGCCAATTCGAAGGTAGTGGCGGCAAACTGAGCTCAGATCATCCCAACGGTGATCCGAGGGACGGCGGCCGCCACGCGGCGAGCAGCCGGGCCCTAGAGCCGTATCTTGGTCACCGCGGTGGACCAGGGAGCCTGGTCGGCGTGGATGGCGTCGGGGTTGGAACCCTGAATCCGCGCCAGTTCCCCGACCAGTCGTTGCAACGGCAGGATCGCCACTAGCGGACGGAGCAGATAGTCGACCTCGGCGAACGGCAGATCGGCCAAACCGGCACCGCAGGTCACGACCTCCAGCCCTAGCTCCAGGAGCAGGCTGCGCACCTCCGGGAGACGACCGCCGTCGTCCCGACCAGGGGTGATCAGGATAGCGGCCATCCGGGGGTCGAAGACCGCTGGCGTTCCGTGCAGAGCGAACTCCTGAGACATCCCCTCGGCAAAGATGTACGTCCCCTCCTTGAGTTTGAGCGCCGCCTCCTCGGCGGTGATCTCGTCGATCCCGAATCCGGTCACCACGATCGGCTCTCGATGGGCTAACCTCTCGGCCGCCTCGGTTGGGACCGGTTCGGCCAGCGTCGCGGCAATGGCGTCGGGGATATCGGCCAGGGCCGAGGCGAAGGAGTCGGCCTCTGAACCCACTAGGCGCGCCACCAGTTTTCCGAGGACCGCGAGTGCGGTTAGATAGGAGACGGAGTGGGTGCCAGCGCGCTCGTCGGGACAGGTCCGCAGCACAAAGTCGCCGCCCGGGGTCGGGTTGCCCCAGCCGGTGACCGTCACCGTGGTCGCACCCGCCGCGCCCGCCCGGGCGAGCACCTCGTTGGGGAACCGCTTGGTGCCTCGATGGCTGACCACCACCACCTGGTCGCCCGGGCGGATCTGGCCATGAAGCGCGAGCTCGTGGGCCTCCACGGCCGCCGGGCGCAGGCGACCGCCGGTGAGCTCGGCGGCCCAGTAGGCGGCGACTCGGCAGGCGTGCAGGGATGTGCCGATCCCGACGAATAGGAGCGGGCGCTCCCGGTCCAGAGCGGGCACCCCGACAGCGCGCAGCGCCTCGGTGACCGCGTTGGCCTGCCCAGCCACCTGCTCGTCGAAGGCAAATTGCGTCATGGGCCTCCCTCCAGGCGGCTTAGTCAGCGAGCGGGAAGAATTGAATGCCTGCCGCCGACAGTTTCGCGCTGGCGGGGGAGTCCCGTCAGGCCGAAGGACCACCCCTAGGCTCAGGCGAGAACGAGGTGGCGGCATCCGCCATCACGGTCACCTGGCCGGAGCGTAGCCGGGCTCCCCGGAGGGAAGGCGAGAGTCGCCCGATCAGGAGTGCCCCCGCAATGCAGGCTACGCCCCCAGAAACCACCGAGAAGATGGGGTTGACGATGGTGCCCACCGCGCCCGCTTCAAAGTTGCCCAAAGCGGGCGCGCCGCTAACCTGAGCCAGCCACAGGGCGTTCACCCGGCCCCGCAGTCCTTCGGGGACCGCCAGCTGCAGCAAGGTGCCTCGCAGTACCTCTGACGCGAGATCGGCAGCGCCGGCCAGGGCCAGCAGCAGCAGTGCCAGTGGGAATAAGGGGCACAGGCCGAACCCCACCAGCGCCGCACCCCAGACCAGAACGGCTCCCAAGATCACCGGCCCCGCCCGGTAGACGCGGGTGATCCAGCCGCTGGTGGCAGCACCTATGAGAGCTCCGGCGGCGGGAGCTGAGTAAAGAAGTCCGACGGCGGTGGCTCCCCCATGGAAGCGGCCGGTGCCCAAGGCTGGAAAGAGAGCGCTGGGCATCCCGAAGACCATGGCGTTGAGGTCGATGAGAAGCAAGCTGACCAGGAGACTCTGCCCCCGCACGTAGGTAAGCCCCGCCACGAAGGAGCCGCGTCCCGCGCCCGCGGAGCCGGTCTGAGGCAAAGGGTGCATGCCCGCAGCGAGGAAGGTGAAGAACAGAAACGACAAGGAATCCGCTCCATAAGCGGGGGCAAACCCGAAGCGGGCGACCAGGAGACCGGCGATGGCGGGGCCGATCAGTACGGCGCCCTGGTTCACCGTGGCGTTGAGGGCCGCCGCGGCGGGCATGAGTTCCGGTTTGACCAACGAGGGCACTGCCGCAGAGCGAGCGGGGGAGCCGACGCCGAGTGAGGCCCCGGCGACAGCCACCAGCAGGTACAGCACCCACAGGTGGGGATGGGAGGCGAGCGCGTTGACTGCTAGCCCCGCCACGACCACCCCCGAACTCGCCTGAGTCCAAACGATCAGCAGCCGCCGATCCATGGTGTCCGCAAGGCCGCCTCCCACCAACATCCCAAGCACCATCGGCACGGCACCGGTGATCGCCAGCGCGCCGACCTCCAGCGACGAGTGACTCAGGTCGTAGACCTGCAGCGACGCCGCGACGGTGGTGATCGTCGTTCCCAGCTGGGAGACCGCCCGCCCGCCGAAGAGGCGCCGGAGGTCCGGACTCTCGCGCAGCGGGCGCAGATCCATCGACAGCTTCCAGCTCATGGTCGAGCAAGGAGACTTAGGACAGCATCCACCCAGGGTTGGGAGGGGCGCCGCCGCGCAGCCGGCATGCTGACGATCTTCGTGGTCCTTAGTGCCCTAACGGTTGCGAGCCGGCAGCAAGCTCGGAGCCACGCTCCGGCCCAACCCCGCCTCCCGAGCGAGCAGTGCTGGGCTTCCGTTCCGGATCCCGAGCGGCGGTCCACTCAGAGCCGGTGAGTCGGTAGAGGACGTGACGGCTCAGAGAATGGTCCGGTGGAACTCCCGGGTGGGCAAAGTCGTCCTCGGCATTCCGCCGCATGCCCAGCCTCTCCATCACCCGCCGGGATCGGAGGTTGGAAGCGCTGGTGAACGAGACGATCTCCGTCAGTTCCAGGGTCGCGAATCCATAAGCCAGAGCCGCCTGCGCGGCTTCGGTGGCGAAGCCCTGATGCCAGTACTGATGGGCCAGCCGCCACCCCACCTCGATCGCCGGAGTGAAGGGCGCCGGGAAGCTAGCCCGGTTCAGGCCTACGAACCCGATGAAGTACTCGGTCGCGACCACCTCCACTGCCCACAAGCCCCAGCCGTTGATCCGGAACTGCTCCTCGATACGATCGACTAACAGGTCGATCTGGGAGCGTCGGAGCGGCCCAGGGAAATACTCCGTCACAGCTGGATCAGCGTTGAGCGCCGCAAACGGGACGCGGTCCTCCTGGCGCCAGGCCCGGAGGAGCAGCCGCGGCGTGCGCAGCTCCACCGGCTGGGCAGCTTGATTCACCTCACCAGGCTACTGGGCAGGCCCACTTCTGGACCCCGTGGGGCGCGCAAGCAGAGCCGATCCGGATTGGTCGGAGAGCACCGACGTGATGACGAGCTGCCCACCCTTGAGCACCGCCGTTGGCATCCCGCGACCCTCCATGGCGCCCTCGGTGCTCCTTTCGCGGTGGGGCTAAATGTCGGAGGAAACCATAGGACCGGCCCGGAATATTGACCGCCTCGCGGC
>PKXR01000188.1 GCA_003133485.1 Candidatus Dormiibacterota bacterium | reverse complement strand
TGGCCATGATCCGGCCCGGCAGCAGCTGGCCCCCACCACTGGCGCGCAACTGCTCCATCTCCGTGCTGAGCAGGAAAAGCTCGCTGAGCCGATCCCGATCGAACTGCTGAGCCTGGACGACATGACGCAGCGGATTCANNTCCTTACCGGCCTCGCTGGACCGGTTTCAAGGTCGCGTCGCTGTCAATCATAACGGCATCGACCGAAGAGAGCTCCGGGCCCCACCCCGTGGCTGGAGTTAGTCAGCGCCGCTAAACGCCGGCCAGGTTGAGGGCGGCATGGAGGCAGGCGGGAAGAAGAACGCCTTTCGTATGGAGCCGCAGGTAACACATGGCGGCGCTAACCCCCGCGTCCACTAAGAAGGCGGTCCGGCTGGCATGACTGACTAACGTGACCGGTACGTGAGACACCGTGAACAGGATGGTGTTAAGGACACCTGCCCACACCGGAGCTATACCCATCTGCAGGCTCTTGGTGAAGATCAGGCCGCGAAAGAGGGTCTCCTCGCCGACCCCGGTGGCNNTTAGTTGTCCGAAGATGCGGCGATCCAACAACAGCACGGCGCCGGCGATCAGTGTGTAGGCGAGTACCTGCCAGACTGTAGTGAACAGTGCTCCGGAAATGTGCTTGAAGACATAAAACTGCCAGAGCGAAGCAACGGCAATAAACCATCCAACCGGGACGGCGATGTAAAGGGCGGCATTGGCACTCTGCGATCGGTGTCTGTCAGCCTTCATTGCAGGTGTCGCGCGCTCAGGTACCGGGAGGGTCTCTCGGAACGGGCGGGCGGCGCGGTCGTCACAGACCAGCTAGTAGTTGATGTGGGTCAGTGGACCACGCGCTCGTCCCGGGTGCAGGATCTTGCGGCCGGAGCAGCGCTCGGGGGTCATGGCGCGATGGCCGCCGCTGCTCCGGCAATAGCTCGAATCGCACGCTAGGCGCTCGCTCCGTCCGCCGAGGCGAGCTCCAGGTAGGCGGCTCTTTCCTCGGCGCTCAGCGGTGACCGACCGGCTGATACGACCCTCACTCTCAAGAAGAGGTCGCCGGGGGATCCCGAGGCCGTGAGTGCGGGGATGCCCTTGCCGGCCACCCGCAGCATCCTTCCCGGTGGGCAGTTTTCGGGGATGGTCACCTCTAACCGCCCGGCCGGGCCATCCGCCACGACCTTGCCACCGAGTGCGGCCCGGTAATCGCGCACCGGCAGATCCCGATAGACGTGGCGTCCCTTGACCTCGGTCCCACTGTCCAACTTCAGCTTGACCTTCAGGTAGAGGTCGCCGCGTCCGCCGTCGTTGACCCCGCTGGCGCCCTCGCCCGCCACCCGGATCTTGGAGCCGTCCGTGACTCCCTTGGGGATGGTTACCTTGAGCGTTCGGCGTCGATACTGGCGGCCGGTCCCGGAGCAGGCCGGGCAGGCCTTCACCCCCACCTGAGTCGCGGTTCCGCCTCCTGCGCTCGTTTCCGCCACACGCCCCGTACCGCCGCAGGTGGGACAGCCTTCCACGATGGAGACATGCATGGTCCTTTCCCCGCCCAGCATCGCCTCCCCGAGGGTGACCTCCAGCTGATCCTCGGTATCCACTCCCTTCTTGGGCGCCGAGTTCTCTTTCCGGAGCCGGTCCATCTGGGCCTCGACCCAAGGATCGTTGCCCTCCGGGCCGCGGTTGCCGAAGAAGGTCTCGAAGAAATCGCTGAAGCCCCCAAAACGGGCGCCGGCCCGGTCCGCGGCGCGCTGGGCGGTTTCCCGGGCGCGCGCCCCGGCTTCCCCGAACGGCTGGCCGTGCTCCCGCCGGAATGACTCGGCCCGATCGACCTGCTCCCAGTCCGACCCCAGTCGATCGTATTTGGAGCGCTTCTCTGGATCCTTGAGAACCTCGTAGGNNTCACGGGCCAGCTTGCGGTAGCGCGCCCTGATCTCCTTGTCCGTCGAGGTGCGGGGAACGCCCAGAGTCGCGTAGTAATCTCGGAACTCCACAGCTTCAAGGTACCGCCTAAACCAGGGTCACGAAACGCTCTCGACGGCGCTCGAAGCTTCCAATTGGGATCGGAGCTCGATAACCAGGGCTTCCAGATGAGGCAGCAGCCGTCCATCTGGCGCACAGCAGGCGCCTTCGAACAGGACCCGCGCCAGCTCCTTGCCGGGGCGGGACTGGGCTTGGACTACGAGGCCTACCTCCCCCGGCGGTGGCCCGGCCAGGTCCAGCTCGAGGGTCGGGCTGAATTGACCCGAGGCCCCCAAAGTACCCCGGGACGTGCGCAGCTCCGGGTCGGGGAGCCGGGCGGCGCGCTGGTAGAGGATGAGNNGGGTTGATCTCGATGCACCAGACGGTTCCGTCGTGACCCACCACGACGTCCAGGCCGAAGACGCCCAGATGGCCCTGGTCACGAAGCCATTCGGCAGTCTTGAGCGCCACCGCCCGGACCGCATCGGCCCCTGGGACGGGGCGGCCGTAGTCGTTGCCGCAGGATCCCAGCGGATGGGGGGTGAGGCTGGCGAGGCCAGTTAGCTGAAGGCAGCCTGGGCCGACCACCAGGCGGTCGGGTGACACGACGCCCGTCACGGTCACCGGTGTGCCCACAACCTGTTCCGCGATCCGGCAGGACCGGCCGTCGAATCGGTGGACCAGTTCCGCCAACTCCGTCTCCGTCTGCGCAAGGTAGGTCTGCTCGCCGGAGAAGCCGTGAGCCAGCTGAAACACCAGCGGCCCGGACAAGGCCCGGGCGGCTCGCAGAAGCTCTGCCCCGGCGACTCCGGTCCGGGTGGGCGGGACCGGAAGTCCGGCGGCCGGGGCGCTGCGGCTGAAGTGGCTCTTGTTCTCGATCCGGCGGGCGATCAGCGCCGGGGAGTTGGCGATCAATACGCTGAGCTCTTGGGCGAGCCGCTCCACCTCGGCGGAGCTCTTCCACACGACGATGGAGTCCACCTGGGAGCGGAGATGCTGCTGCACAGTCGGCAGCCCGAGGAGGGTTGCGCTGGAGCTGGTCCCGGGCGCCGGGAAGCTCTCCCATCTGGGGCCAGTTGCCCGGCTGAGACCGCAGCCTTCGGCACAGATCACGGGCAGGCCGCTCGCCAGGGCGGGCAGCGGGTCCGGGCCTAGAAACACCACCCGGTCGGGGATCGTCGT
>PKXR01000155.1 GCA_003133485.1 Candidatus Dormiibacterota bacterium | reverse complement strand
CGCGCGCCTCCAGGTAGGCAGTCGTTTCGATCCACGTCGGCGCCTCGTTGGCCAAGTTGCGAATTGCCCTCTCAGACTGCTCAATCGCAATTGGGGCCATCCCGGTCACATCCAGCGGGAAGGTCGGGGGATTGGCAATGAGCACTGCACGCCNNAGCGCTCCCTGGCCGAGCGCGACCCTCAGGAGTATCTCCGGGAGCCCGGGAGCGGGCGATGCTAAAGGAGGCGGCGCAGGCAGTCCGACGCTCCGGCTCGCAGTACAGCATTTATCCAACAAGGCCCTGGACGCGGCGTTCAGTTCCGCCTTGGCTATATCCATCGAGTCAAGGTCGAGGTGCGGATAGTGCCGCCGCAAGCCGGCAGTGAGATGGTATCTAGTGGATATCTGAGAGTTCGGGACTCTGTACGTGGTGACGGAATCTTGGGCGACCGAATCCCGAAGGCTCTCCGCCACGGTTCGCATGTCCCGGGTGTGAGCGTCAGAAAAACTAACCTCGAAACCCGTAGTTTCTTCTATCCCGGTCGCATACGCCGCGTAGAAGGCGGTTATGGCAAAGGCGCCTAACCCATACCAAAGCGAAGCTCGGGAGATGACCAAGGCCCCACCAACGGCCAAAGCCCCAACTACGCCACCCAGCAACACCGGGCCAGTGAGCCACAGGTACCCGAACTCTAAGACGATCCGTGTCGGTCGCTGGTCGACCTTCCGAAGAGCCACCGGTGGCCGTCGTCGAGATCGCCACTCCCCCATTCCCGGAAGTGTAGGCGCGGGAGACCTCACCGACCAGCAGTTCTCGAACGAAGATGCCGAGCTACGTTCGAGAACGTCGGCTACAGGAGTTGTGTCGTGTGCTCCGGTCGTGGCCCTGGCCAGAGTGCGTTCATAGGGTGGGACGATGCTGAGTGGGGCTCGGTCCAGGTATATGTCCCTGAGAGACTGGTGAAGTGGGAGACGACTACGGAACCCGCGCCGTTCTCTGAGGGAATTACATCGAAGATATTGGGGTGCAGGTTGGTTCAGCGGGGTCACTAGAGGCTACCCAGTCAGCTGCGCTCCAGTTCACTCAGAGCTGGGGACTGTCCCCTTCAGTTTCCGGAACCCGTCGGCCGCAACCAGAGGGAGACGTAAGCCGGCTCAACAGAAGTCTGCACGGCTCGGACGCATTCGGAACTGACCACCTCCAATTCGACATCCTCTCTAAGCCGGTAAGCGAAGGCATCTATCGTCGCCTGGGCATCGTATCGAGCACGATTGAACCGGCGATCCACAAGTCGCTGGACCCGTCTGCGCAATGGGTTGAAGAGGGCGACAGCGGCCAACGTAGAGGCCGCGACTCCCAGCGGTGACGAGAAAGGAAGGACTCTGGTGGCTAGGGTGACCGAGCCTATATAAACCCCGCTCAGAAGCCCGGTGACAGTGGCGTAGGCCAAGGTCCGGCTGATCAAGCGGTCTATATCGTAGAGACGGAACTTGAGGATCCCAACGCCCAAGCTGAGGGGCAGCGCCGCCAGCCCCACCGCGAGGACGAAGCCAACAACATCCTTCACGATCCCCGACGCGGCGTGAGTCTGCAGCGAGGAGACGACCACCAGCAATAGGGCCGAACTCGTGGTGGTGGCGGAACCACCCAGGAGCCATTTCAGCTGCAGACGATGTTCGCCTCGCGCCTGGCGGAAGCTGAAAACCAGCCGTCCTACCCACACCAGCCAGAAGACAGCCGCGGGCAAGACGAGGAGATTGGAGGCGTCGCTCAGAGTGGCGGTCAATCCGACGAGATGGTTGAGGCTTGTCGGATTTCCAGACAGAGTGACCCGAATCGGCTGCCCGCTTTCGGTCATTACGGTCACCGCCAGGGTGAGCGCCACTGCGATCCCAGCAAGCAGTTCCTAAGCCCACAACATCCCTCTCCAGCGTGAGGAAGGCAGCCAGCCCGTCGGGAAGATGAGGATCGGAATTGGCAGTAGCAAGAACGCTATCTCAGCGGCGCACGAGGTTAGAAAAACCACCATCATTCCTAAGGACAAGTGGCTGCTATGCAGGCGGTAATCGAGGACTAAGTAAGCACTGGTGTCTGAGGCCAAGATCAGCATCGCCCCGGACCCCATCAGATGCCAGCCGATGGTGTTGTTTGGCTGCTTCAAGGCCGCCACTAGTTCGACGCCAGCGAACACCAAAGCGATAGCAATCCGGGGGAGATTGATGAACCAACCGACCTGCGAGCCATGAGTCAGAACGGACAGGGCCACGATGGCCGCAACGAGAATCACAGTGACCACGGCCAAGGCGACCGCCGAAGTTGGTGAAACCAAGCGGACGCGGGTCTCCCTCGAGCCACCAGCTCTTTGAGATCCGCCGGCCAGTGGCACTACTCGGGCCGGGCTCGGCATAAGTTCAGTTACTCCGGCGCCTCCGGCCGGATCGGCCGACCAGTTCCCGCATCGGCTGCGAGCGTTCCGTGATCGTTACCAAAGACGGGCAACCTGGGCCACACGGGAGGGTACCCGTGGGCTGAGCCGGCTGCTCAGACGCCCCACTGAGCAGTCGTCGACGTGAGACNNGGGGGTCGAACCCGCGAGCTTCCCTGTGGCAAGTGTTTGGGTTCCAACACTGTGCGGTCGAGATCAGCGGGTTCGCCAAGGTGTTTCCACTTATAACCTCTGCGAGCAGCCCTTCTCGGTCGCCGACCAGCGCAGAGTCAGTTCGTCCGTGGCACGGCCATCGCCATCTCGTCGGCGGTCGCTCTTAGTCACCTAATCCAGTTGGCCGCAACCACAG